>NZ_JBVIPA010000003.1:0-277106 GCF_055578365.1 Streptomyces sp. NPDC033131 | reverse complement strand
GACGGGGCCCGGCGGGGGTGGGTCGCGCTGCCCGGCGTTGGCGGGGTGCCGTCCGCGCCCACCCGTGCCGCCCTGGCGGCACGATTGCCCGCGGGGTGGCGGGGTGGGCTGCCCGCGGCCCGCGAGCACAGCTGGCGGCGGGCACAGCTGGCGGCGGGCTGCGTCCGTGCCGCACCAGCGGCACGACTGCCCGCGGGGTGACGGGTGCCCCGCCAATCGGGCGGAATCACGCCCCCGCCGTGTGCTCGACCGGCATGGCGTCCTCGTTGGTCCGTCCTTGCCCGGCATGGTCATGTGTTTATGCGACTGCCTATGCCCGTGCCCGTTTCCCTCTGTCTCGCAGCAGCCGCCGCCCTCTTCCCCATGTCGGCGTACGCCGCCGACTCGGGCGGTCTCTGTGCCGCCTCCGGGGACCAGGCCTTTCCGGTCACCACGCGTATTCACGGCGGACCCCCCTCCTACGAGGCCGGGGGTGGATACGGCACCTGGTATCTGGACCTCACCAACACCACCACCCGGACCTGCGCGAACATCCACCCGGTCGTCGTCCTCGCCGACGAGCGGCGGGCCCTGGAACCCTCTCAGCCCCGCCTGGAGTTCTACGACGGCACCGTGCGGGGCAGCACCCGCCCCCACCCCGTCCGCGTCGAGCGCACCGACGCCGACGAGCTCGTGGGCGCCTTCGCCGACGAGCGGGCAGGCTTCCCCGGGTTCACCGTCGGGCCGGGACAGACCCTCACGGTGAAGGTCCGGCTCGCGGTCACCTCGGACGCGGTACCGAACGAGGTCACCGCCAACGCGGCCGTCGTACAACGCCACGACGACGACGGCGAGTGGATCGGCCAGTCCAACGACTACCGCTTCGGCATCGACACCGAACCGTCCCCCGAGCGCAGCCCGGGCCTCGAACCCACCGCCACCGCCACCGACACCACGACCGACACCACGACCGACACCACGACCGACACCGCCCACACCCCAACCCCCACAACCCTCACGACCCCCACCTCCACCCCGACCCCCACCACCCCCCGCCTCCCCTTCTCCGACGAGGCCCAGGAACTCGCCCTCACCGGCCTCCGCACAGCCGTCGCCCTCGCGGCCCTCGCCCTGCTGCTCGTCACCGGCGGTGCCCTGCTGCTGGCCCGCGGACGTCGCTGACCCGGTCTGCCCCCGTCTCCCGGAACGGGTCGTTCCCCAAGATCCGGCCACTGTCTAGGCTGGGCGCACCCAGCACCGCGTTCATGCGGCATGCGTACGGCAGGAGACCCCGCACATGGCAGACCGCAGGCCCATCGAGTCGTGGCTCACCGACATGGACGGTGTGCTCATCCACGAGGGCGTACCGATCCCCGGCGCCGAGGCCTTCCTCAAGAGGCTGAAGGAGTCCGGCAAGCCGTTCCTGGTCCTCACGAACAACTCGATATACACCCCGCGCGATCTGCACGCCCGGCTGCGGCGCATGGGCCTGGACGTGCCGGTGGAGTCCATCTGGACCTCGGCGCTGGCCACCGCCCAGTTCCTGGACGACCAGCGGCCGGGCGGCTCGGCGTACGTGATCGGCGAGGCGGGCCTGACCACCGCGCTGCACGACATCGGCTACATCCTCACCGACCACGAGCCGGACTACGTCGTCCTCGGCGAGACCCGCACGTACTCCTTCGAGGCCATGACCAAGGCCGTACGGCTCATCGAGGCCGGCGCCCGCTTCATCGCGACCAACCCCGACGAGACCGGCCCCTCCACCGAGGGCCCGCTCCCGGCGACCGGCGCCGTCGCCGCGCTGATCACCAAGGCGACCGGCAGGCAGCCGTACTTCGCCGGCAAGCCGAACCCGCTGATGATGCGGACCGGGCTCAACGCGATCGGCGCGCACTCCGAGACCAGCGCCATGATCGGCGACCGCATGGACACCGACGTACTGGCCGGCATAGAGGCCGGAATGCAGACGTTCCTGGTGCTCACCGGCCTGACCCGGCCCGAGCAGGTCGAGAACTTCCCGTACCGGCCGTCCAAGGTCGTGGACTCGATCGCGGACCTCGTCGACCGGGTCTGAAACCTTCTTGACCCGTTCGGAGCAGTGCGGCCCCGCTGAGGGTGCGGGGCCGCGGCCCGAGGGGGAGGCTCCGGGTATCTGGAGGTTCACGATGGGTTCAGCACGTCTCACTCTCTGCACCGCTCTCATGGTCGCCACCGCGCTCACCCCGACGGCGTACGCGGCGGACGGGGGCAGCGGCATCGCGGTGACCCCCTCGTCCC
Source organism: Streptomyces sp. NPDC033131 (assembly GCF_055578365.1). Lineage (NCBI taxonomy): Bacteria > Bacillati > Actinomycetota > Actinomycetes > Kitasatosporales > Streptomycetaceae > Streptomyces > Streptomyces sp. NPDC033131. Next base: position 274,847 of record NZ_JBVIPA010000003.1, on the reverse strand, counting down.
CCGCCCCCGGCACCGACATCGCGCTGCGGGTCTCGGACTGCACGTCCCGGACCGCCACGGCCGTCTCGGCGGCCTTCGTCGCGGACATCGAGCTCACCGGCGTCGACGGCACGCTCGTCGGCGAGACCCGCGTGAGCACCTCGGTCGAGGCGGGCTCCTACGAGGTGAAGGTCACCTGCGGCGACAGCGACCGCAAGGCCTCCCTGACCGTCGTGGAGAAGGCACCGCGGTCCGGCCGGCCCGAACACCAGCCCACCACCCCCGCCTCCCCGGTCGCCCCGGTGAAGGCCGGAGGCGGCGGCACCGCGCGCCTCGCGGCCGTGGACGCCGCCGAGGACGCCCGCGCCGCCGCCGGTCCCGGCACCGGGCACGCCGTGATCGGTCTGATCCTCGCCGCGGCAGCCGCGGTGGCCGTCGTGCTCCGGAGTACCCGCCGGAGCCGCGGGACGGGCTGACCGCCATGTCCGACCACGAACGTTCCTTCACCACCGGCCGTCTGGTGACCGGCGTGGCCTGGGCGCTGCTGCTGCTCGGGCTGTGGCTGTGGGGGCGCGAGGTGACCGACGTACGCCCCGGGATATCCGCGCCCACCACGGGAGACATGGCGGCGGTCGGGCGGCCGCCGGAGGTGGAGCTGCCGCCCGCGCACCGGCCGCTCGGCGCGGCCCTGCCGCAGCGCGTCGACATCCCCTACCTCGGCGTGCAGGCGCCCGTGGTGGCGCGCGGCCTGGACGCGGAAGGCGCGATCGACCCGCCGCCGTTCGAGCAGTCGGGGATCGTGGGGTGGTACGCCGGGGGCGTGCGGCCGGGGGCCGCCGGGACCGCGCTGATGGTGGGGCACGTCGACACCCGGACCCGGCCCGCCGTCTTCTACAAGCTCAGTTCCCTCAAGCCCGGCGAGACGGTCCGGGTGATCCGCGACGACGGCAAGGTCGCCGAGTTCACGGTCGACGACGTCCAGGTCGTCACCCGCGACCACTTCGACGCGCAGCAGGCCTACGGCCCGCGCCAGACCGGACGGGCCGAACTGCGACTGATCACCTGCGGCGGCAGCTTCGACCGGGCCAGCCGCAGCTACACGGCGAACGTGATCGTCTCGGCGTACCTCACGGGCAGCGGACTCTAGAACTCCCGTACAACCAACTCCCGTACAACCCTGGGTGGCGGTCGGATGTCTGAGTGGCTGGCGGGGCGAGGTTCGCCCTGCGGGGAGGAACCCAGGGATGATCAACCGCCGACGCAGGACGGGGGCGGTTCTGGCCGCCTTCGCGGCCGCCGTCGCGGCATGGCTGCCCGTCACGTCCGCCCGGGCGGCCGACGGCCCGGTCGTGCACATCGACGTGCGGAGCGAGGCCATCGGGCTGCCCGTACCGCCGAGCGATGATCCGCCGCAGATCAGTTGGCTCCTGAGGAACGACGGGCCCGGCGCGGCGAAGGACGTGACCATCAGCGCGGACCTCAGTGCCGTCAAGGACTGGGTCACGGTCAACGGAAAGTCGCTCGACACCTTCACCTGGCCCGCGCTCGAGGACGTCCCCGAGGGCGACAACGCCGGCTACATCGTGGATCTGAACGCCAAGCCCGGCACCCCGCTCGGCACCACCGGCACGGTGACCCTGAGCGGCACGTCGTCCAACGGCACCGTGGTGTCCGTCCCCGTCGAACTGACCGCGGGAACCACCGAGCTGACGGTGAACAAGCTGCCCGACCGGAAGGGTGACAAGCCCGGCTCCACGGTCGAGTCCCCGGTCACGATCAGCAACACCGGCACGCTGCCCGCCGAGGGGGTCCAGCTGCGGCTGCGCACCACCATCGGGCTCGCGTACGCGGAGCGCTTCTCGAACTGCGTGTACTCCAAGGCCGTCGGGGACGCCTACGGTCCGACCGAGCAGGCGCTGTGCACGTTCGACACGGTCGTCGAGCCCGGCAAGAGCTACCGGCTGGAGCAGCCGGTCGAGCTGGACGTGACCCCGCAGGCCCTGTTCGAGTACTTCAGCCACGAGGCACTGCCCCTGACCGGCGGCGACACCAAGCCTCCCGCGGGGAACGGTCCCGCGCTCTCCCTGGTCGCCGCCGGAGCCGCGGCCACCGACGGCACACCGATCAGCCGACGGCACATCGACGCCGACAGCACCGCCGACATGGTCGCGGGCGGCGACACCGCCGAGGGCACACCGGGCGACCTGGTGCACGTGGACGTCTCCCTGAGCAACGAGGGCCCGGGCTGGGTCGGCTACAACGCCAGCGACGACCAGCCCGCGCTGCTGGTGACCGTCCCCACCGGCACCAAGGCCGTGGAGGTCCCCGACCGCTGCAGCGTGTGGAACGAGGAGGCGGAGTCCGGTACGGGCGAACAGACGCCGGGCGCGCCGCAGTACATCTGCCACCCCCGTCCGGTCCAGTTCGCCGTCGGGGACACCCGTTCCTTCCGGTTCGGCCTGCAGATCCGCGAGAACGCCCGGACGACCACCGGCGAGGCCCTGGCCACCACGGCGTACGGCAACACCATGACCTTCGACGACGAGCACGGCAACGACACCGCGCCCGTCACGGTCAAGGTCGAGGGCGGCGCCGACGGCGCCCCCGCGCCGAGTGCCTCCGCGTCGGCGTCCGCCGCCCCCGGGGCCGGCGGCAACAGCCCCCGGACCCAGACGGTCTCCGCGGCCGACGACAGCACCGGCACCGGCTCCCTCGCCAGCACCGGCGGCAACGGCACCCGGCCGCTGGTGGCCGCCGCCACGGGCGCTCTCCTGCTCGGCGGCGCACTGGTCCTGTTCGTCCGGCGCAACCGGGCCTGACAGGTGATTGTGGCCGGCACCCGGCCCGGTCGGCGGCCCGCTCCCCCCGAAGCCGCCGACCGGGCTGGTCCTCGACCGCGCGCGCACGGGCTGCGGGAGAAACCCGGCGTCGGCGCGGGAGGCCTGAGTGGCCAGGGGCTGGGGCCGTATGAGAAGACTCTAGGGCGGATGAGCGCAGGGGCCTAGAGGTCGATTGACGCCAAGCTCCCGTCCGGTGGCTGTGCGTCATCCCCGCTGGTGACGCGAAGTGCGCGGGGCGGTACCCGGTTTCTCCGGCGTCCCGCCGATCCGCGTCTCCTCGCGCGGTTCTCCGTCGCCCGCGAGCCGGGGGCGGAGGCCACCACGACCACCGCCCTCGCGACCCGGGCGGGCGGCAGCCGGCGCTCGGTGCGCATGCCCTCGGCCTGTTCGACGCGCGCCCTGCCGCACCGGTCCGGCCGAAACCGCGCCTGGTCGCGCGCGCTTTGTGCGGGCGCGCGCCGCCCTGGGCCATGGGGGCCGTAACAGCTCTTGGACAAGGCGCGGACGGCGTCGTGGGCCGCGCGGCGGGTGTGTCAGGATTGGGGCTTGGAACGGTGCACCCAAGGGGGGTTGGATGTACGTCAGCTGGGGGGCTCGAACACGCGCTTCCGCGACGGTGCTGGGGGCGGCACTGCTGATAGCGGGATGTTCCTCGTCGGGGGACGGGGACGACGAGAAGGACGGCGCCGGCGCCGGGATCACACAGCAGCCCAAGGCGAGTGACCCTTTCTGGGTCAACCCCGCCGGCAACGCGGCGGAGCAGGTCGTCGCCTACGAGAAGTCCGGCAAGAAGGCGGAGGCCGAGCAGATCCGCAAGATCGCCGAGCAGCCGACCGGCGAGTGGATCGGCGTGGAGGACCCGGAGCAGGAGGCACGCGGCTTCACCGAGGCCGCCGAGAAGGCCGACCGCACGGCCCTGCTGGTCCTCTACAACATCCCGCACCGCGACTGCGGCCAGTACTCGCAGGGAGGCGCCGCCGACGGCAACGCCTACCGGACCTGGATCGACGGCGTGGCCAAGGGCATCGGCGACCGCTCGGCGACGGTGATCCTGGAACCGGACGCCGTACTGCACCTGGTCGACGGCTGTACCGGCGAGGAGTTCCACGAGGAGCGCTACGCCCTCCTCACGGAGGCCGTCGGCAAGCTCAAGACCCTGAAGAACACCAAGGTCTACATCGACGCGGGCAACGCCGGCTGGGGCAACCCCGACCAGATCTTCGAGCCCCTGCAGCGCGCGGGCATCGACCAGGCCGACGGCTTCTCGGTCAACGTCTCCAACTTCTACTCCACCCAGGAGTCCATCGCCTACGGCAAGAACCTCTCCTCGAAGGTCGGCAACAAGCCCTTCGTCATCGACACCAGCCGCAACGGCAACGGCCCGTACACGGGCGGAAACCAGGACGAACGCTGGTGCAACCCGCCCGGCCGGGCGCTGGGGGAGACCCCGACGACCAAGACGGCGGACCCCCTGGTGGACGCCTACCTCTGGGTCAAACGCCCGGGGGAGTCGGACGGCGAGTGCAAGGGCGGCCCGAAGGCCGGGGAGTGGTGGGCGGACTACGCACTGAAGCTGGCCAAGGCTTCCGGATAGTCCCTTCCACGCGTCTGGGGGCGCCCTCCGTGACGGAGGGCGCCCCCAGACGCGTACTGCCCACGGGCTAGGGAACCTTGACCCACCGCGCCTTGCTCGGCGTCCCCTGGTCGTCGTTCACGAACACCATGTACCACCCCGACTGAACCAGGTTCTTGTTCTTCGGGACGGTCACGGTGACCTTGTCGCCCGACGTCTTGAAGTCCAGCGCGATCGACCGCTGGTCGACATCCGTCACGTGCGTCGCGGCACTGGGCCGCATCAGCCGCACCGACTTGATCGACGACGCGTGCTGCGAGGTGAACGTCCCCGACTCGCCGCGCTCGATGGTCTGCGGGCCGCCCGAGAGCGAGGGCCGCGAACCCTGGTACAGGTACGGCGGCGTGTAGATCTCGATCCGCTGCTCGAACTCGCCGGGCTTCGTGTTCGCCTTGTCCGCGTACAGCGAGTCCGAACCGAAGAACATCACCCGCCCGTCCGGCAGCAGCAGCGACCCGGAGTGGTAGTTCCGGCCCACCAGCGGCTCGGCGACCTCCTTGAAGGTCTTCGTGTCCGGCTGGTACAGCCGCGCCTGGAGGATGTTGGAGTCACCGCGTCCGCGGTAGTCCTCCGAACCGCCCGACACGAGAACCGTGTCGTCGGGCAGCACCGAGGCCTGCGGATAGCGCGTGCCCTTCTCCATGCTCGGCCCGTCCTCGAACTTCGGGCTGTCCGCCTTCAGGTCGATGAGCCGCGTCTTGTTGCTGGACAGCTGGGACTCGCCGACCCCGCCGCCGCCGATCACCATGTACTTCTCGTCCTGCGCCGGCGGCAGCAGCACGGTCCCCGCGGTCTCCAGCATGTTCGGGTCGCTGAGTCCGGGCAGCTTGGTGAACTTGTTGGTGTCCACGTCCCAGACGCCCGGGTCGCGGCCCACGTCGTCCGGACCGTAGCCCGCGTTCGCGCCCGAGTAGAAGATCTTGCCGTTCTGCATCAGGAACAGCGCCGGGTACGTCGGGAACTGCATGGTCTCCGGCAGGTAGGACCACTTCTTGGTCTTCGGGTCGAAGACCTCGTTCTTGCCGGGGACCAGCTGCCCGATGTCGTCGAGGCCGGAGACGCTGAGGATCTTCCCGTCGCTCAGGGTGGTGAGCGTCGGGTACCAGCGGGCCTCCTTCATCGGGTCGACCTTGATGTACTTCTCGGCGACCGGGTCGAACTCGAAGGCGTCCCGGATGCCCTGGAAGTCCTTCTTGTCCAGGGCGAGCTTCTGCGCGATGCCGTACGTGTTCTTGGCGTCGGCGCCGGACAGCCCCTGCACCTTGTAGTTGTCCTGCGTGCCCGTCTCGTACCTGGCGCCGCTCTTCTGCGCCTCGACGTAGATACGGCCCAGGCCCGGGGTGTTGCCGAGGAACTCGCCGGTCGTCTTGTCGAACTTCTTCGTCGCCCGCTCGACGACGACCGGGTCCTTCGACACGAAGGTCTTGCCGTTCTCCTTGCCCACGAACGTGGTGCCCGCGGGCAGGGTGATCGGCTTGTCCGGGTTCTCGTTGTGGACGATCATCAGGCCGCCGGCCTTGGTGACGTCACCCTTCAGCTTCTCGTACCGCTTGGTGCCGCCGGCGATCAGCAGGTTGCCGTTGGCGAGCTGGGTGTGGCCGGTACAGAACAGGTCCTTGGGCGTCGGCACCTTCTTGATGGTGCCCTTGACCGGGTCCCAGATCCGGGTGTCGAACTTCTTGTCGTCGAAGTTGTCCTGGTTGTTGCCCGACCCCGCGACGAGCAGCACCTTGCCGGTGCGCAGCAGCGCCGCGTGGATGGTGTTCTGCCGGTACTTCTCCGGGAACTCGATGACGTCCCATTTGCCGTTCGCGGCTTTGTATTCCGGCTTGTTGATTTGGTACTGGTGGTATTTCTCGGTCCCGAAGCGGTACAGCCACGGCCCGTTCATCCCGGCCAGCGCGAGCACCACCGCCGTACCTATCGCGAGTCGACGGGCGCGGCGGCGGCCTGCACGGTCGTTCATTCCTTACGTCCCCCAAGTCCACCAAGGGCGATCTGCATGGTCTGGTCTTCCGTCCCGTTCGAGGCGGCCCAGCTCGGCCTGTGCTGCGGGGCGTGCTGGGCCGGTGTGCGCTGCACGGGCAGCGGCTGCGGCTCGTAGGTCCCCGCGGCGGCAGCGGGCTGAGGGGCGGGAACCGCGTCCTGCGGCTCCTGCGTGGGCACGTCCGGCTTCTTCTTCGCCTGACGGAGCATGTGGCGCCAGGCGAAGATCGGCGTGGCGGTGATCAGCGTGGCGAACATCGCCCAGATGATCATCGCCGGGTGCGAGTGCCCGAGGACGAAACCGGCGACGATCGAGCCGGTGAAGAGCACGATGAAGTACCAGTGGTACCGGAAGGTCCCGAACCACCTGTCCGGGCTCGCGGAGTCGCCCTTGGGCGTGACCACGAACTTGCTCTTGCGGCGCAGGACGGAGTCGATCAGCGCCTTCGCGTAGAGCGGCGCCGACAGGGCGGACATGACCATGCCCGCCACACCGCCGGACCCCTCCGGCTCGTGCGGGGAGACGTTGTGCCGGCGGTTCCAGATGTAGAGGCCGATCTGGAGCGCGGAGGCGTTGCCGTAGAGCATCAGCCACACGGTCGGGTCGATGTTCACACCCGAGGCGCCCAGGCCCAGGAACAGTGCGCAGCTCAGTGCCGCGAGGATCCAGTTGAGGGCGGACATCGGGTAGAAGATGATCATCATCGTGTAGTTGAAGAGCTTGCTCGGCGGCAGCGAGTACCAGCCCTTCCAGTACTGCTTGAGGATCGTCTCGTAGGTGCCGCGGGACCAGCGCATCTGCTGGGTGAAGAAGTCCGTCCAGGCGCTGGGGCCCTCACCGACGGCGAGGACGTCCGGGGTGTAGACCGAGCGCCACTTCTTGCCCGTCGCCGGGTTCTTGTGGCGGTGGATCTCGAAGCCGGTGGCCATGTCCTCGGTGATCGAGTCGTACAGGCCGCCGATCTGCTTGAGCGCCTTGATGCGCACGGCGTTCGAGGTACCCACGAACATCGGCGAGCCGTAGCGGTTGCCGGCCCGCTGGATCAGCGCGTGGAAGAGGAACTGCTGCGACTCGGCGGCCTTGGTGATGAAGTTGTCGTAGTTGCCGTAGACCTGCGGGCCGATGACGAAGCCGATGTTCGGGTCGCGGAAGAAGCCGAGCATCCGCTCCAGGTAGTTCGGCAGCGGCACGTGGTCGGTGTCCACGGAGGCGAAGAAGTCGTAGTTGTCGCCGTGCGCGTCCAGCCAGGCGTTGTAGTTGCCGTGCTTGGTCTTGGCGCGGTGCGGGCCCTTGGCCTGGTTCCACTTCGCGATGCCCTTGCGGGAGAAGTGGTGCACGCCGAGGCGCTCACAGACCTCCTTGACCGCCGGGTCGTCGCCCTCGTCGAGGAGCCAGACGTGCATGAGGCCGCGGTGCCGGATCTTCACCGCGGCTTCCAGGGTCTTCGTCACCATGTCCAGCGGTTCCTTGCCGGGAACGAAGGACGTGAGGAACGCCACTCTGGTGCCGGTCTCGGGCACCACCGGAATCGGGTCGCGGGCGACCAGGGTGGCGTGGGCGTTCGACAGCACGTTCATGCACCGGAAGAACTCGATCAGGCCGATCGAGACGAGCATCACGATGTCGAGCGCGGGCAGCCAGGAGAAGGCCGGGTAGTCGCGCTCGGTCCAGTGCTCGGGCTGGAGCAGCCAGGCCAGCAGGACCAGCGAGAGCAGGGGTGCGGCGGCCAGCATCAGCGCGACTCTGATGCGGTGCGGCTCCTGCGAGATCAACGAGCGGTACTGCACCCTGTACGGCTTGCCCGGATCGGGCTGCGTGAGGGGACCGGCCAGTCTGCTGTAGTGCTCGTAGTCGTATTTGGGCAGTGTTTTCTTGATCCGGCGGAACGAACCGGTCCGATGCGAAGGCACCCTGAGCTGGGTGGTCTGGGACGGATCGAGGTCCTGCCGGGCGCCCGTCGGCGTCGACGTCATGAGTCATTCCCCCCACACGCGGGAACGCCGCGTGTTTCGTCGTTTCCTTACGTCTGCTCAGGTCCCCCTCGACCTTCACAGGCGTATCAGCGGTGGGTCGCAGTCACCACATGCTCCACACTTACAGGACACGGAACCACGACCTTCCGGTTGCATGATGCCCCCCTCGGCATCCGGTCGTGAACGGGGCCCCTCTCCCCGATCAACCGGGCAACCGGATCCTTCCCCCCAACTGCCGCGTATCGGCAGCATCTTGAAAACCAGGGTTCTACGGTGTTCATCATGATCGCAAGATGCGAAACGCGGTGTTTACCGGTCATACGCGTTCATTGTGGCGCCTGTGGGGAACTTGTGGAGTCATTGTGCACGGCGAAATGGCCGACGACCCGGCCGGAGAGCGGACAGGCCCCCCGCCTGGGCGGGGGGCCTGTCGTGTCTGTGCGCCGCCAGGGACTCGAACCCCGGACCCGCTGATTAAGAGTCAGCTGCTCTAACCAACTGAGCTAGCGGCGCCCGCTGACCTGCACAACTCTACCGGATGCCGGAGAGTGCCCCGGACCACCGGGCGCCGCCGGGCGGCCGCCCCGGAGCGGGCCGCCGTACATCATTCGGACCGTCAGCATGCGCGTCTCGATGACAGTTGAGAAACTGTCGAATGTGCACAGGTGCGGACATTTCCATCTGGAATGTGAAGGGAATCGCATGACGACTCCGGTCTTCGAGGAATTCGATCCCGCGAGCGACTGCGACTGCCCCGGATGCGTTCACTGGCGGCGGGTCCTGCCGCACTCCCTGTCGTCCCCGGCCGGCCGCCATCCCGCCGCCCACCGGGCGGTGCTCCTCGCCGCGGCGGCCTCCACGGCGCTTGTGTCGGGCCATGCGGCACCGGCCGTCGCCGCCTCCCACGCGCCCGCCCGTCCGGGCGTTCCCGCAGGTGACGAGCCCGAGACCCCGCAGGGCGGCAAGGCCCCGCTGCACGGCCCCGGGGGGCTGCCCGCCAAGCCCGCGGTCCCGGTGAGGACGCCCGCGACCACCCGCGCGGACATCATCACCCGGGCCAAGCAGTGGGTCGCCGCGAAGGTGCCGTACAGCATGACCGGGTACTGGTCCGACGGGTACCGGCAGGACTGCTCGGGCTTCGTGTCGATGGCCTGGAATCTCCCGGGCAACGAGTGGACGGGCAGCCTCGGCCAGTACGGGGTGCGGATCGCCAAGGACGATCTGCAGCCCGGCGACATCCTTCTCTTCCACAACCCGGCGGATCCCGAGAAGGGCTCGCACGTGGTGATCTTCGGCGGCTGGACGGACTACACGCACACCTACTACGTCGCCTACGAGGCGACCCGCCCGCACGCCCGCCGGCAGTCCACCCCGTACGCCTACTGGAGCCACTCCAAGCGGTACGTCGCCTACCGCTACAAGGGGCTCGCGGCCGGTACGGCGGGGGCGCCACCGGACACCACGAAGCCCGACAGTGCCAAGCCGGGCGCGCCGGCCGTGACGCCGTTCCCCGGACCGGCGTACTTCGGTCCGGGCGCCAACAACAAGTACGTCACCCAGCTCGGCCGCCTGCTCGTCGAGCGCGGCGCCGGGCGGTACTACACCTCCGGTCCCGGCCCGCGCTGGTCGGACGCCGACCGCAGGGCGACCCGGGCCTTCCAGCAGGCCCAGGGCTGGCGGGGCGCCGACGCGGACGGGCTGCCGGGTCCGCGGACCTGGGCACTGCTGGTGACGGGGCAGGGCAGGGACGTCACGGCCGGGGCGGCCGGGCCTGCCGGACCCGCTTCCCACGGGGTGTCCGGCTATCCGGGGCGGGCGATGTTCCGGCCCGGGGCGCACAACACGTACGTCACCGAGCTCGGGAAGCAGCTGGTGAAGAAGGGATTCGGCACGTACTACAAGACCGGGCCGGGACCGCGCTGGGGCGAGGCGGACCGGCGGGGCGTCGAGGCCTTCCAGCGCGCCCAGGGCTGGCGGGGCGGCGCGGCGGACGGCTACCCGGGTCCGGAGACCTGGCGGCGGCTCTTCGCGTAGCCCCGGGGACCGCTCGCCGTCCCGACCCCACGCACTGCCCGCGATCTGCTCGCGATCCCACGCACTGTCATGGCGTATCTGGCGCGGAGGCTGGAGGCACGCATGAGTACGACCACTTCCCACACCCCCGAGTCCGAGGGGCCGTCCCGTCCCGCTCGGCTCATCCAGAACGAGGCGACCACCGAGATCCCCGTCCACCTGCTGTTCCGCGACGAACCCGACCTGGTGTCGGTGCCGCTGAAGCCGGCGGTCGTGGGGCGGCGGCACGGGACCGGGGAACAGCCCCGGTTCCGGCGTCAGGTGCCCCTGGAACCGCGGCCCGCGCCGGAGATCGACCCCGCGCTGACGGAACGGCCCGCGCGGGTGCTGCCGGGTGCGGCGGGCGTGTTCGCCGGTGTCTGCGGGGCGGCCGGCGCTCTGGCCACGTCGTGGTGGGCGGGCGCGCTGCCGCCGCTCGTGGTGGAGGCGCTGGGGCTGCCGTCGTACGCCGGGACGGGTCTCGGTCCCGCGCAGTGGGCGGCGTACGCGGGGGCGGGCGGCCTCGCGCTGTTCGGGTTCGGCGGGCTGGCGAGGGGGCGGACCGGGCGGGCCTGGGTGCTCGGACTGTTCGGCCGCTACCGGGGCACGGTCCGGCGTACCGGCCTGATGTGGGTCAACCCGCTGCTGCTGCGCCGCCGGGTGGACGTCCGGCTGCGGCACTGGCGCAGCGAGCCGATGCCGGCGGCCGACGCGAGCGGGGTCGCGCTGCGGGCGGTGGTCCTGGTGGTGTGGCGGGTGCGGGACACCGCGCGGGCCACGCTGGGCGTCGAGGACCACGAGACGTATCTGCGCGAGTGCGTGGAGGCGGGGCTCGCCCGGGTGCCGGTGGAGATGCCCGGTTCGGGGCGGGGGCCCGCCGACGCGAGCGGGGACGCGCTGACCCGGCTGGTCGCGGCCGACGTGGCGCCGGTCGGGGTCGAGGTGTTCTCGGTGCAGCCGGTACGGGTGGAGTACGCGCCCGAGGTCGCGTCCGCGATGCACCGCCGAAGGATCGCCGCGCTGGACGCCCAGCACCGGGCGAGCGTGCTCACCTCGGTCGTCGACTCGGTGGAGGACACGGTGACGCGGCTGACCGTGCGGGGGCTGGTGGCGCTGGACGACTACGAACGCAAGGCGCTGGTGAAGGACTTGACGGTGGCGTTCTGCGCGGGGCGCGGAGAGTCCGGGCCGTGATTGGTATGGACATGCCCATGAGGCGGCAATAACCTGGGACTTGGTCTAGACCTACCTGCACAGCTCAGTGAACCTCCCCCACGTTCTCCAGGAGCGGCAGCATGCGCAAAAAGACCAAGTGGTACGCCGCCGCGCTCGGCCTCACGACGACCGGAGCCCTCGTGCTCTCGTCCGGCGGCGCGAGCGGCCACGGCTACACCGACCTCCCCATCAGCCGTCAAAAGCTCTGCCAGAACGGCTCGGTGACCAACTGCGGCAACATCCAGTGGGAGCCGCAGAGCGTCGAGGGCCCCAAGGGATTCCCCGCGTCCGGTCCGGCCGACGGCCGGATCTGTTCCGGCGGCAACACACCCTTCGCCCAGCTCGACAGCCCGAAGACCCCGTCGGGCGGCGCCTGGCCCACGACGAGGGTGTCGGGCGGCCAGAGCTACACGTTCCGCTGGCAGTTCACGGCCATGCACGCCACGACCGACTTCAAGTACTTCGTCACCAGGGCGGGCTGGAACCAGAACCACAACCTGGCCCGCTCCGACCTCAACCTCACCCCGTTCCTGACCGTCCCCTACGGCGGCCAGCGACCCCCGTCCACGCTCTCCCACAGCGGCACCCTGCCCTCCGGGCTGAGCGGCCGTCACGTCATCGTCGCGGTGTGGACGGTCGCGGACACCGCCAACGCCTTCTACGCCTGCTCGGACGTCACGTTCTGACCGCCGCCCGCGGGGGTGCCGGAACTCTGAGCCTTACTTGAGAAAGCCCGGCACCCCCCGCGGGTAGGTTCCCCACACGCCGCCGAACAGGACCGGTGCGGAACATCGGGGGACACCGTGGAAGCGATCTTCGTCGTCATGCCGTTGCTCATGCTCGGGATCGTGGGCTTCGCCGCGTTCGCGGTGATCCGACGCGCCCAGGAGGTCAGCAGCGCCTGGAACAGCGGCCTGACGGCCCAGGCGCGCTGTCTGCGGGCGTACACGTCGACCAGCGGCGGCGGCAGCACGTCCGTGCACACGACCCTGCACCACGTCTACGAGTTCTTCACGCACGAGGGCCGCGTCGTCCGCTTCGACGAGCCGGGCGGCTCGAGGACGACCGTCGCGGGCGACATCGTCCTCGTGCACTACGCGGCGCACCGCCCGGAGCGGGCCACGGCCAAGCCGCCGGCCCGAGGGCGGCTGGCGGCGAGCACCGGCTGCCTGCTGGCGTTCCTCGGCGTGATCGCCCTGGTGAGCCTCGGCTTCATGGCGGTGGCGCTGGTGGTGTTCGTCTGACGGCGGCGTCACGACCCGGGCTCCACATCTGACGGAGTGTCAGCTATCGTGCGCGGCCATGGAGGCCAGTCGACGGAGCACGGTCGCGGAACTCGTCGCGGCACGGTGGGGCGACCACCGGCCCGGACTGTGGTGCGAACAGGGGACACTGACCCACCACGAGGTGGCGGCCGGTGCCGCGGCCAGGGCGGCGCTGCTGGCCGACCTGCTGCCACCCCGTCCACACGTCGGGGTCCTGCTCGACAACACCCCCGAGTACCCGATGTGGCTGAGCGCCGCCGCCCTCGCCCGAGCCGCCGTCGCCGGCGTCAACCCCACCCGCCGCGGCTCCGAACTCGCCCGCGACATCCTGCACACCGAGTGCCGCGTCCTGGTCACCGAACGCACCCACCTGCCCCTCCTCGCCGGCCTCCGGCTCCCCGGCGTACGCCTCCTGGTGACCGACACACAGGAGTACGAGGACCTGCTCGCCCCCTACGCGGACGCGCGGCCGGACGCCTCCCGGGCCACCCCCGCCGACCGCCTCCTGCTCTACTTCACCTCCGGCTCGACCGGCGCTCCGAAGGCCGCGCTGTGCTCGCAGGGCCGCCTGGCCGCCGCCGGGCGCTCGCTGGCCGACCAGTTCGCCGTCCGCCAGGACGACGTGCACTACGTCTGCATGCCGATGTTCCACGGCAACGCGGTGATCGCCGACTGGGCCCCCGCCCTCGCGGCCGGGGCCGGCGTGGCACTGCGCCGGCGGTTCTCGGCGTCCCGGTTCCTGACCGACGTACGGGAGTACCGCGCGACGTACTTCACCTACGTGGGCCGCGCGATCCAGTACCTCCTGGCCACCGAGCCGCGCCCCGACGACCGGGACAACCCCCTGCGGCTGGGCTTCGGCACGGAGGCGGGCGCGGTGGACGCGGCGGCCTTCGAGCGGCGGTTCGGGGTGCGGCTGGTGGAAGGGTACGGCTCCTCGGAGGGCGGCGCGGCGATCCAGTGGCGGCCCGGCACCCCGCCCGGCGCGGTCGGCCCGGCGACGCCCGGGCTCGCGGTGCTGGATCCGGCCACCCGCCAGGAGTGCCCGCCGGCCGTCCTCGACCCGGCCGGACGGCTGCTGAACGGCGACGAGGCCATCGGGGAACTGGTGAACCGCGGACCCAGCCCCTTCGAGGGCTACTGGCGCAACCCGGACGCGGACGCGGCACGGCTGCGGGACGACGGCTGGTACTGGACCGGCGACCTCTTCTACCGCGACACCGACGGCTACCTCTACTTCGCCGGCCGCACCGACGACCGGCTGCGCGTCGACAGCGAGAACCTGGCCGCCGCGATGATCGAGAACATCCTCGCCCGGTACGAGGGCGCGGTCGCCGTCGCGGTGTACGCGGTGCCGGATCCGGTGACCGGGGACCAGGTGATGGCGGCGGTCGCCGGGGACTTCGAACCCCTGGGCTTCGCCGAGTTCCTGTCCGCGCAGCCGGACCTGGGGACGAAGATGGCGCCCCGGTTCGTGCGGGTGGTGGAGCGGATGCCGGTCACCGCCACGAACAAGATCCACCGGGCGCGGCTCAGGAAGGAGGGGGTCCGGTGTGCCGATCCTGTGTGGTGGCGGCCTCCCGGGGAGCAGGCGTACCGGAGGCTGACCCCGGCAGACGCCGAAGGGCCCCTCGTCTGACGAGAGGCCCTTCATCTGTGCGCCGCCAGGGACTCGAACCCCGGACCCGCTGATTAAGAGTCAGCTGCTCTAACCAACTGAGCTAGCGGCGCATGACTCCCGCCGACCACTCTTCGCGGCCGACGACAAGAAAATACTACCTGGCCCGACGCAGTGCTCCGGACCACGTGCCGCTGCCCTAGATCGCCAACGACAGCAGCACCGGAGCCGCCCCCCGGTTCAGCTTGTCCGCTGCCTGGCGGAGCCGGTGGGCGTGCTCGACCGGCAGCGACAGAGCGAGGCAGCCGACCGAGGAGCCGGCCGTGATCGGGACGGCCGCGCAGACCGTGCCGACGGCGTACTCCTGCAGGTCGAGGTGGGGCACGGTGGGCGGCTGGGTCTCCAGGCGGGAGAGCAGCAGCTTGTCGCTGGTGATGGTGCGGGAGGTGAGCCGGGCCATCTTGTGGCGGGAGAGATGATCCCGGCGGCCGTTGTGGTCGAGCTGGCCGAGCAGGCTCTTGCCGAGCGCGGTGGCGTGGGCGGAGTAGCGGAAGTCGACCCACTCGTTGACCGAGGGCGTGGTGGGGCCGTCGGCGTACTGGGCGATGGTGACCTCGCCGTCCACGTACCGGCTGATGTAGACGGCGGCGCCGATCGAGTCGCGCAGCCGGTCCAGGGTGCGCTGCAGCCGCTCGCGCAGCGCCTGGTCGCGACCCTCGGCGGAACCGAGGCGGGTGAGGGCGGCGCCGGTGACGTACGCCCCGTCGGTGCCCTGCTCGACGTAACCCTCGCGGCGCAGCATCCTCAGGAGCGTGGTCAGTCGCTCCGGGTTGAGGCCGGTCAGGCGGGCGAGACGGGTGTCGGTGACTCCGGTGGTGTGTCGCGCCACGGTCTCCAGGACGCGCAGTGCGTCCTGGGCCGAGTGGTACGGCGCGGTCGGCTCGTGCATCAGCGCCACGGTGTTCCCCCTGCGCTCGCTCGGTCGCTCTGGCAACTGGGCCGTAATCCGGACAGCGAATCCCCTCCACGATAGCGGGCAAGAGGCTTGTAGTGAGCGGCTGTTGACGAGATTACGTCGGTCGTGTGGCCCTCTCAGCAGGGATGCTGACACTCTGGCATATGCCGGTGACAAGCTCCGACCCGTGGACCTCGGGTGTTGAGCTCTGTTCACCTCTTGTCGTCACAGCACCGCGCCGAGAAATTCTCGCGTCCGGTCCTGCTCCGGCTCGCTGAAGATCTTCTCCGGCGGTCCCGACTCGATGACCCGGCCGGAGTCGAACATCAGGACCTGGTCGGAGATGTCCCGGGCGAAGTTCATCTCGTGGGTCACACACAGCATCGTGATGTCGGTGGTGCGGGCGATGTCCCGCAGCACGTCCAGGACGCCCGCGACCAGCTCCGGGTCCAGCGCCGAGGTCACCTCGTCCAGGAGCAGCACCTGCGGCCGCATCGCCAGCGCCCGGGCGATCGCCACCCGCTGCTGCTGGCCACCGGACAGCTGGGTCGGGCGGGAGTCCCGCTTGTCGGCCAGGCCCACCAGTTCCAGCAGGTCGCGGGCCCGCTCCTCCGCCTCGTCCTTGGACATGCCGAGGACGGTGACGGGGGCCTCGGTGATGTTCCTCAGGACCGTCATGTTCGGGAACAGGTTGAACTGCTGGAACACCATCCCTATGTTCTTGCGGACCTCGCGGACCTGCTTCTCGGGGGCGGGGAAGAGCCGCTGCCCGTCGACGGTGATCGTGCCCTCGTCGGGCTTGGCCAGCGTCATCAGCAGCCGCAGGATCGTCGTCTTGCCGGAGCCGGAGGGCCCGATCAGCGTGACGTGCTTGCCGGAGTCCACGGAGAAGTCGAGCCGGTCGAGGACGGTGTTCGTCCCGAAGCGCTTGGTGACCTGCTCGAAGCGGATCAGTTCGCTGCCGTCCACCGGCCGGTTGGCGTTGGCGTCGGGCTCTTTCATGAGGGGGGCGTCAGTGGACAAGACGTCGCTCCAGTGCTCGCAGAAGAAGGGAGGCCAGATAGGAAATGAGGATGAAGGCCACGCCGATCACGGTCAGCGGCTCGGTGAACTGGAAGTGCTCCTGGGAGTACAGCCGCGCCTGCCCGAGCATCTCCAGGACGGTGATCACCATCAGCATCGGCGTGTCCTTGAGCATCGCGATGACGTAGTTGCCGAGCGCCGGCACGACCCGGCGGATCGCCTGCGGCAGGATCACCACCCGCCAGGTCCGGGTGACCGGCAGATTCAGCGCCGTCGCCGCCTCCCACTGCCCGGCCGGCACCGCCTCGATACCGGCGCGGTAGACCTGCATCGTGTACGTCGAGTAGTGCAGCCCGATGCCGATCACACCGGTGGACAGCGCGGACAGGGTCACGCCCCACTCCGGCAGCACGTAGAAGAGGAAGAACAGCTGCACCAGCAGCGGGGTGTTGCGTACGAACTCCGTGACCACGCCCACCGGCCAGCGCACCCAGCGCGAGGGCGTGCGCATCAGCAGTGCCCACACCAGGCCGAGGGCGAACGAGATCAACGAGCCCAGGACCAGCGCCTGCAGGGTGACCAGCAGACCGTCCCAGAAGTGCGGCATGAAGCCGCTCACAGCGTCCCAGTCCCACTTCATGAGGCACCTCCGGCCGCGCCGACCCCGGTCGCCTCGGGCCGGGCGAGCTCATCCTTGACGGACACCCCGCGCTGCGGCCCCTTGCCGACCCCCGCCTTCAGCTTCGTCTCCAGCCCCCGCATCACACGGGTGAGCAGGAAGGCGATCACGAAGTAGATCACCAGCAGGTACGAGTAGATCTCCGCGCTCTCCTGCAGGGCCAGCCGCACCAGATTGCCGCTGAACGCCAGGTCGCCCATGCCCATCACCGACACCAGCGCGGTGCCCTTGAGCAGTTCGATCAGCAGGTTGGAGAACGGCGGGATCATCTCCGGCACCGCCTGCGGCAGCATGATCAGCCGCATCCGCTGCCACGGCGTGAAGCTGAGGGCGATCCCGCCCTCCTGCTGCGCCGGGTCGACGGCCTTCAGCGCGCCGCGCACGATCTCCGAGCCGTACGCCCCGTAGGTCAGTCCCAGCGCGAGCGTGCCCGCCCACATCGGGACGAGCTGCCAGCCGAAGGCGATCGGCAGCACGAAGAACACCCAGAAGATCATGACCAGCGCGGAGGTTCCGCGGAACACCTCGGTGTAGAGGCCCGCGAGGAAGCGGACGATCCACAGCCGGTGGGTGCGGGCGATGCCGGCGACGAAGGCCACGGCCGCGCCGAGCAGCGCGCTGAAGACGAGGAGCTGGACGGTGGTCCATATCCCCTTGAGTACGAGTTCCCAGAGTCCCGAGGTCATCCGCCGCACAACTCCTTCGCGGTGAGGTCCGTCATCTCGGCCTCGGTGAACCCGAAGGGCTTGAGGATCCGGAACAACTCCCCACTCTTCTTCAGCTTCTGCAACTCGACGTTGAAGGCGTCCCGCAGATTCGTCTCGGTGGGCCGGAAGGCGAAGGCGCCCCCGTCCACGTGCGGTTTCCCCTCGACGAGCGGCGCGAAGGCCTTGGTGGCCTCGGTTCTGCTCGACTTCTTCACGACTTCGCGGGTGGTGAGCGCGGTCCCGGCGAAGACGTCGACCCGCCCCGCCTCCACGGCGTTCAACCCGGCCACCTGGTCCGGAACGATCAGAATGTCGCTCTCCTTGTATCCCGCCTCGACGGCGTACTGGATCTCGGCGTACCCGGTGCCGGTGGCGAACCTGGCCTTCTTCTCGACGACGTCCTTGTAGTCGTGCAGGCCCTTCGGATTGCCCTTGCGCACGATGAACGAGTCGAGCATCTGGTAGTCGGGGTCGGAGAAGATGACCTGCTCGCAGCGCTCGGGGTTGACGTACATCCCGGCGGCGACGACATCGAACTGCTGGGAGTTCAGCCCCGGAATGAGCGACCCGAACTCGGTCGGCACGGGCTGCACCTTGTCGACCCCGAGCCGTTTGAAGATCACCCTGGCGAGCTCGGGGGCCTCGCCGGTCATCTCGCCGTTCGTGTCGATGTACCCGAAGGGAATCTCACCGGCTATTCCCAGCCGTACGACACCGGCCGCCTTCAGCCGGTCGAGGAGTTCACCGCCCTCGGTGCTCGACGCGGTGGCCACGCGCGAGCACCCGGCGGCACCCAGCGCGCCGAGCGCCGCTACCCCCGCGAGCAGCGACCGGCGTGTGGTCCCGGACCTGTGTGTGCCATGTTCCAGTGGTGGAGCCATGGCGGCGCGGCTACCCGAGACCACACGAGGTATGCCGATCGGTTTCGGCCCCGATCTTCGACAAGGCCCTCTTGACCGGCGAGGGACCATGGAACGCATGGCTGATCGCTACATCGAAGTCTCCCTGGTCAAGCGGGGTATCACCTGCACCGCCAAGCTCCTCGACGACCGCGCCCCGATCACCTGCGCGGCCGTCTGGGACGCCCTTCCCCTGGCCGGCGACGTCTACCACGCCAAATACGCACGCAACGAGATCTACGCCCTGTTCCCCCCGTTCGCGACATCCGAGCCACCCCTGGAAAACCCGACAGTCACCCCCATCCCCGGCGATCTCTGCTATTTCTCCTTCGCCGGAGCGGAACTGGGCACCAAGTCCTACGGCTACGACCGCGAGGTACGCCCGGGTACGACCGTCGTCGACCTGGCCCTCTTCTACGAACGCAACAACCTGCTGCTCAACGGTGACGTGGGCTGGGTGCCGGGCATCGTCTGGGGCCAGATCGTCGACGGCCTGCCGGAACTCGCGGACGCCTGCAACGACCTGTGGCGGACCGGGGCGGCGGGGGAGACGCTCAGCTTCCGGAGGGCGTGACGGAGAGGGCCGTGCCGGCGACCCGGGCCTCGTACAGCGCGTGCGCCGCCCGCAGCACCAGGTCGTCGCGGTGCCGGGCCGCCACCAGTTGGAGGCCGATCGGCAGACCGTCCGCGTCCGTGCCCACCGGTACGGACGCCGCCGGCTGCTGGGTCATGTTGAAGGGGTACGTGAACGGCGTCCAGCCCGTCCAGCGGCGGTGGCCCGACCCCTTCGGGACCTCGGCGCCCGCCTCGAAGGCCGTGATCGGCAGGGTGGGCGTGACCAGCAGGTCGTAGGAGTCGTGGAAGTGGCCCATGCGGCGGCCCAGTTCCATGCGGACGTCGACCGCGGCCAGGTAGTCCAGGGCGGTGAGACGGGCGCCCTGGGCGCAGATCTCCTGGAGGCCGGGGTCGAGCAGTTCACGCTGGTGGGGGCCCAGATGCTGGGTCACGCGGGCCGCGCCGCCGAACCACAGGGCGTGGAAGGCGTCCACCGGGTCGGTGAAGTCGGGGTCGGCCTCCGTGACGTACGCGCCGAGTTCCGCGAGGCGTTCCACCGCACCCCGGACCGCTGCCGCGACCGCCGGCCGCACGGCGACCTGGCCGCCGAAGGAGGGGGAGTAGGCGACGCGCAGACCCCGTACCCCGCCCGAGAGGCCCGCGGCGAAGGAGGCGGGCGGCGTGGAGAGGGCCGACCAGTCGCGGGAGTCCGGGGTGCCGATGACGTCGAGGAGCAGGGCCGCGTCGGCCGCGTCGCGGGTCATCGGGCCCACGTGGGCGAGGGTGCCGAAGGCGCTCGCGGGATAGAGCGGGACACGGCCGTACGTCGGCTTCAGCGCGAAGATCCCGCAGAAGGCCGCCGGGATACGGACGCTGCCGCCGCCGTCCGTGCCCAGGGCCAGCGGTCCCGCGCCCAGCGCCACGGCCGCCGCTGCGCCGCCGCTGGAGCCGCCCGCGGTGCGGGTGGGGTCGTGCGGGTTGCGGGTCACGCCGTTCAGCGGCGAGTCCGTCACGCCCTTCCAGCCGAACTCCGGGGTCGTGGTCTTGCCGAGGAGGACCGCGCCGTGCTCGCGCAGGCGGGCGACGGACGGGGCGTCCTCGTCCCAGGGGCCCTGCTCGGAGATGGTTTTGGAGCCCTTGAGGGTCGGCGATCCGCGCAGCAGCAGGATGTCCTTCACCGTGACCGGGACGCCGTCCAGCAGACCGGCCGGCTCGCCCCGCCGCCACCGGTCGGCCGACGCCCGCGCCTGCGCGAGCGCCTCGTCGGCGGTGAGCCGTACGAACGCGTTCACCTCCGGCTGGATCCGCTCGGCCCGTGCCAGGGTCGCGCGGGTCACCTCGACGGGGCTGAACTCGCCCTTGCGGTAACCGTCGAGGAGTTGTACGGCGCTCAGCCCGGTGAGATCGAGGTCCTGCTCCGTCATGCGCTCTCCAGCCGTGGGGGTTCAGCGTCCGGGGACGTAGCCGCGCTGCTTGTCGACCACGTTCGTCAGTGGTCTGCCCGCCTCCCAGCGCTCGTACAACTCGATGAACTGGTTGCCGAGTTCGTCCCGCCAGCCGATCGTGTCGCCGCTCATGTGCGGGGACACGATCAGGTTCGGGACCTGCCACAACGGGCTGTCCGGGGTGAGGGGTTCGTGCTCGAAGACGTCCAGGGCCGCACCCGCGATCCACCGCTTGGACAGCGCCTCGGCGAGCGCGTCCTCGACGACCAGCTGCCCCCGGCCCACGTTGACGAACCGCGCGGAGGGCTGCATCACGCCGAAGCGGCGGGCGTCGAACATGCCCTGCGTCTGCTCCGTGAGCGGTGCCGCGGCGATCACCCAGTCGGCGCGGGCCATCAGCCGGTCCAGGTCCTCGGGGCCGTGGATGCCGGTCCGCGGGGTGCGCCCGACCAGCGCCGTGGTGATGCCGAGCGCCTTGAGGGTGGCGACGATCGCCCGCCCGATGGGCCCCGACCCGACGACACACGCGCGCGTGCCGGCGACCCGCTGCGACTCGCGGTGCCGCCAGGTCCGCTGCTGCTGGAGCTCCCAGGTGCGGGGCAGGTCCTTGGCCATCGCCAGGACCAGCGCGGCGACGTACTCGGCGATCGGCTGGTCGAAGACGCCCCGGGCGTTGGTCACCACGGTGTCGGACGCCGCCAGTTCGGGACACATCAGATGGTCCACGCCCGCGCTCGCCGTGTGCACCCAGCGCGGCCGCGGCCCCTCGCCCGGCCAGGCCGAACGCACCGCGTGCGAGGTGAAGTCCCAGACCAGCAGCACGTCGGCGAGCGGCAGCCGCTCGGCCAGCGTCGACGCGTCCGCGTGCTCGATCCGGGCCCGGCCGGTCAGACCGCCGAGGCGGGGCAGCGGGTCGGCGTCGAGGACGAGGAGGGTGGGGGGAAGACCGGAGGGGGAGGCGGTCATTCTGGAGCCGTTTCTGAAGCGGTTGTGGAAGCGGGGCCTGTGGCCGACGCCCGAGCCGCTGCCCGAGCCGGTTTCCTGACCGGTTTCCCGAGCCTTTTCCCGGCGGGTGACGGCCGTCCGACATGGGCGGACATGAGCGGTTGACCAAGGCGTGACCTGGGCGTCACGAGGGCGGATTGACCACGCTCGCACCCGAACCTACCTTCGTCAACACGGGCACGTGCACGGTCCGTTCCCCTCCCGCTTCCGACAGTGAGGCCGGTGTCTGCCATGGATGTCACCTTTCTCGGTGGTCCCCGCCCCCAGCGCGGCGTCGGTGTCGTCGCCCCCTTCGACTTCGCGCTCGACCGTGAACTGTGGCGCTGGGTGCCCGACGAGGTGTCCCTCCATCTGACCCGCACGCCGTACGTCCCCGTCGAGGTCAGCCTCGACCTGGCCCGGCTGGTCAGCGAGCACGAGACCCTGCACGACGCGGTACGCACCCTCACCGCCATCGCCCCCGAGGTCGTCGCCTACGCCTGCACCTCCGGCAGCTTCGTCGGCGGGATCGCCGGGGAGCGCGCCATGTGCGGTGCGATGACCCACGCCGGCGCACTGCCCTCCGTGACCACGTCCGGGGCGCTGCTGGAGGCGCTGGCCGAGCTGGACGTACGGCGGGTGGCGCTGGTGACGCCCTACACGGTGTCCGTCACCCGGGCCCTGGAGGAGTACGTGGCGGAGGCGGGCGTCGCCGTCACCGGATGCGCGTACATGGGGCTGACCAGGCACATCTGGAAGGTGCCGTACCGGGACGTGGCGGAGATGGCACGCCGGGCGGTGGACGGCGGCGCCGAGGCCCTGTTCATCAGCTGCACCAACCTGCCGACGTACGACGTGATCCCCCAACTCGAGGCGGAACTGCGCATCCCGGTGATCTCGGCCAACCAGGTCACGATGTGGGCGGCCCTGCGCCGACTGGGTACCCGTGCCGTGGGGCCGTACCAGGCGCTGATCGATCCGGAGGCACGACGGACCGGTCCGGTACTGCCCGACATGCCGGCACTGCCGGACGCGCAGGCACTTCCGGACCTACCGGGACTGCCGGACGAAGAACAGCAGCAGGAAGGGTGGACATGACAGCACTGGGGTTCCTCTATCCGGGCCACTCCGCCGAGGACGACTATCCACGCATCGAGCAACTGCTCGGGAGCGACATCCGGCTGGACCTGGTGCACACCGACATCGGCGAGGACGCCCACCGGGTCGACGCCCTCCTCGAGATGGGCTCGGCGGGCCGGCTCGCGGCCGGCGTCGAGGAACTGCGTATGGCGGGCGCCGAGTCGGTGGTCTGGGCCTGCACCAGCGGCAGCTTCGTGTACGGCTGGGAGGGCGCCCACGACCAGGTCCGCTCCCTGGCCCTCACGGCGGGCATGCCGGCCTCCTCGACGTCCTTCGCCTTCGTGCACGCGGCGAAGGAGATCGGGGCGAAGCGGGTCGCGGTCGGCGCGACGTACCCGGACGACGTGGCCGCGCTGTTCGCGCAGTTCCTGAGGGCGGCGGGCATCGAGGTGGTCGGGGTCCGCGGGTCCGGCATCATCACGGCGGCGGAGGTCGGGACGTGGGAGGAGGCGGAGGTCTTCGCGCTGGCCCGCGCGGCGGACGACGTGTCGGCGGATGCGGTACTGCTCCCGGACACGGCGCTGCACACGGCGGCCCACATCCCGTCCCTGGAGAAGGAACTCGGCAAGCCGGTGCTGACGGCCAACCAGGTCACGGTGTGGGAGGCGTTGCGGCTGACGGACCGACGGGTGAACGCGCCGGCGCTGGGCGCGTTGTTCACCCGTGAGCCGATCATCCAGGCCTGACCCCGCCCACCAGGCACCAG
This sequence comes from Streptomyces sp. NPDC033131, assembly GCF_055578365.1. Classification (NCBI taxonomy): domain Bacteria; kingdom Bacillati; phylum Actinomycetota; class Actinomycetes; order Kitasatosporales; family Streptomycetaceae; genus Streptomyces; species Streptomyces sp. NPDC033131. The sequence goes on along the minus strand of NZ_JBVIPA010000003.1, from coordinate 251,192 downwards.
GGGGCTCCGCCCCCTGGCCCCCCGGTCCTTCGCCCACCCGCCCCCCCCGACTCGGTCGGACGAAACGTGACCCTCGCGTCGGTGGCGCACCGCTCAACCCACCGAGTCGGGTGGTGGGTGGGCACAGGCCCGGGGTCCGGGGCGGAGCCCCGGGGCGGTGCGGTCTGACTGGTCGAGTCGGGTGGTGGGTGGGTAAAGGCCCGGGGGTCTGGGGGCGGAGCCCCCCGGCGGACGCCCGCACCGGCGCCGGGTGCCAGGGAATAAGCGGGGACTGCCTCCTGTTACCTCCGGAGGACAGCGCACGGCCCACACCAGGAGGCACCCACCGTGACCGCAACGGCAGACGAGACCCGGGGAACACCGCACGGCACCGCCCCCGTCCCCCTCTCCGTACTGGACCTGGTCACCGTAGGCGCGGGCCGCACCGCCACCGACGCCCTCCGCACGAGCGTCGCCATCGCCCGCCTCGCGGAGTCCCGCGGCTACCACCGCTACTGGGTCGCCGAGCACCACTCCATGCCCGGCGTGGCGTCGAGCTCTCCCGCCGTGATCCTGGCCCACCTCGCCGCCCACACCACCCGCATCCGCCTCGGCTCGGGCGGCGTGATGCTCCCCAACCACGCTCCGCTGGTGATCGCGGAACAGTTCGGCACGCTCGAAGCGATGGCCCCCGGCCGCGTGGACCTCGGCCTCGGCCGAGCCCCCGGCACGGACGGCGCCACCGCCGCCGCCCTCCGCCGCACCGACAGCCTGAACGAAGGCGCCGACGACTTCCCCCAGCAGCTCGCCGAGCTCGTCCGCTTCCTGGACGACGACTTCCCGGACGGCCACCCCTACCGCCGTATCCACGCGGTACCCGGCCCGATCCAGGCGACCTCCCCCGGCGGCGTCCAGTCCCCGCACCGCCCGCCGGTCTGGCTGCTGGGCTCCTCCGGTTTCAGCGCCCGCCTGGCCGGGTCCCTCGGCCTGCCCTTCGCCTTCGCGCACCACTTCTCGGCACAGAACACCGTCCCGGCCCTCGACCTGTACCGGGAGTCGTTCAGGCCGTCCGCGGCCCTCGACGAGCCGTACGCCCTCATCGGCGTCTCCGCCCTCGCCACCGAGGACGAGAAGGAGGCCCGCCGCCAGGTGAGGGCCGCCGCGCTCAGCATGATCCGGCTGCGCACCGGCCGCCCCGGCCTGGTCCCCACCCCGGAGGAGGCCGACGCCTACGAGTTCAGCCCGATGGAGCGCGACTTCGCCGACTCCTGGAACGCCAACGTCATCCACGGCACCCCCGACGAGGTCCGCTCCGGCCTCGACGACCTCCACAAGCGCACCGGCGCCGACGAGCTGATGATCACGGGCAACGCCCACAGCGGGGACGTACGCCTGCGCTCCTACGAGCTCATCGCGGACGCCTACGGACTGCCCACCGGCTGACCCCCGCGGGCCCGCCCGTCACACCCCTCACACCCGTACGTCCAGCAGTCCGGAGATACGATCCGGCGGCACCGGCCGCGAGTACAGCCACCCCTGGCCGGTGTCGCAGCCGATCCGCCGCAGCCGGGACGCCTGCGCAGAGGTCTCCACGCACTCCGCGGTGACGGTCAGGCCGAGCCGGTGGGCGAGCTGGATCATCGCCTCCACGACGACCTCGTCGGCCGGGTTGGGCGCAACGCCCTCCCCCTCGTACTGGAAGCCCCGTACGAACGACCCGTCCAGCTTCAGCACCGACACCGGCAGCCGGCTCAGATACGCCAGGTTCGAGTAGCCGGTCCCGAAGTCGTCGATCGCGATGCCCACACCCATGTCGCTGAGCGCCTGGAGGGCTTGCAGCGGGCGTCCCGCCGAGCCCATCACCGCCGACTCCGTCAGCTCCAGCTGCAACAGCCGCGGCTCCAGCCCCGTCTCCGCCAGGATCTCCGCCACGTCCGCGACCAGATCCGAGTCCCAGACCTGACGCACCGCCACGTTCACGCTGACGAAGATCGGCGGCTCGTCGGGGTGGTCCAGCTGCCACTGCCGGGCCTGGCGGCAGGCCGTGGCCAAGACCCAGCGGCCGAGCTGCACGATCGAGCCGTCCTCCTCGGCCAGTCCGATGAACCGATTCGGCGTCAGCACTCCGAACTGCGGGTGATTCCACCGGACCAGAGCCTCCACGCCCCGCAGCCGGCCGTTCTCCATGCTCACCAACGGCTGGTACTCCAGCACGAACTCGCCGCGCTCGATGGCCGGGCGGAGCGTGGAGGCGAGAGCCTGGCGGGTCATGCGGTGCGCGTTGCGCTCCGGGTCGAAGAGGGTCCAGCGGGCCTTGCCGTCGGCCTTCGCCCAGTACAGCGTCGTGTCGGCGGCCTGCATCAGACCGGTCGCGCTGGTGCCCGCCGCCTGCCGCTCCACCACACCGATGGAGGCCGACACCGACATCCGCTGACCGGACAGGTCGAAGGGGGCCTGGACCGCCTCCAGTACGGCTTCGGCGAGATCGGCGAGCTGCTCGGTGCCGGTGGAGTCCTCGACGAGCAGGGCGAACTCGTCGCCGCCGAGCCGGGCGACCAGCGGGGCGGTCGCCCGGCCGTAGCCGGCCTCGTCCGCGCAGCGCGTGAGGCGTTCGGCGACGGCGGCCAGCAGCCGGTCGCCGACGCGGTGACCGAGGGTGTCGTTGACCGCCTTGAACCCGTCCAGGTCCAGGTAGCACAGCCCGATCCGGCCGGTACCGCTCTGCTCGTACGACTCCGCCTCCAGCGCGGCCGAAAGGCGCTCGAAGAACAGGGTGCGGTTGGGCAGCCGGGTCACCGGGTCGTGCATCTGCAAGTGCCGCAGCCGTGCCTGGAGTTCACGGCGGGCGCTGATGTCGGCGACCGACAGCAGGACCCCGGGTTCGTTCCCGGCGAGGGGGGCGACGGTGACCTGCACCCACAGGGAGTGCCCGTCGGGGTGCTTGAGGCGGCGCGTGCAGCGCAGCTTCGCCTGGCGGCCGCGCAGCACCTCGCGGTACGCGTGCCAGGTGCGGGCGTCCGAGCTCAGGTCCACGAGGTCGGCGGCGACGCGGCCGGTCAGTGACTCGGAGCCGGCGCCGAGCAGGGTCACGAGCATGTCGTTGGCTCCGACGACCAGTCCCTCCCGGTCGACGACGGCCATCGCGAGCGGCGCGGCCGTGAACACCGAACGGTAGGAGAGACCTTCGGCATCGGGAGACGGGGGCGCGGTAGGGGGAGATGGGGGTGCGGTACCGGCAGACGGGGCCGCGGTATCGGGGGACGGGGTCGCCGTACCGAGCGACAGGGCCTCCGTACCGAGCGACAGGGGCTCCGGGGCGAGCGACAGCGACTCGGTGTCGAGCGACAGGCGCTCCACACCGGAAGACGGGGTCTCGCGACCGGAAGACGAGGTCTCGCGACCGGGAGACGTGCGGACATCACTCTCTGTTACGGCGGACCCGTCGAGGTCCACCGCGGCCGTCGGCCCTTCGGACGTTCCGCTCACCGCTTGCTCCCGCAGTGCACTCGATCGCTGTCCGCCAGGAAAGTGTGCCGATCATAGAGGCTGGCCCCGGGCCCTTCCAGCCACAGTCCAGTGTCCCGGAACGACAGGCCTTTCTGACAGATCGTTTCTGCGCGCGTCTGGACGGGTCCTTCAGGCGCCTGACCAGTTGTGACGTTCCGTGAGCGATTCCGGGGTGTCGATCCTGATGGTTCTTCTCCCCTCTCACCCGTCTGGTGCAGACAAACAGGGCGTAGTACGACAAACGCCAGCAGTCTGGGTGCGGTGTCCCGTGAACCGCACCCGGAGGTCCCTGTGCCGCGTCCGTTTCCGCGCTCCCGACTGCGCAGTACCGCGGCCGTGTTCACCACCTTGTCGGCGCTCGCCGCCACCTCCCTCGTGACCGGGCCCTCGGTCGCCGAACCGTTCGCGGTATCGCCGTGCACCCTCCAGCGCACCGAGGCCCACCACTCGGAGGGCCTGGACACCTGGAACACCGCCTATCCGCGCCCGGCCCGGGTGCTGGACGCGGTGACGGTCTTCCTGTCCTTCCCGGACTCGGTCCCGCTGACCAGCCCCGCCGAGCTGACCGCCGACCATTTCCCGGCCACCAGCCGCTTCTTCGAGCGCGCCTCCTACGGCCGGTTCACCCTGCGCTCGCATCCACGGCGGGACTGGATCCGGATGCCGCGGCCCTCCACGTCGTACGCCATACAGCGCGACTGGAAGCCCGCCCACCGCGCCGCCTACCTGCGCGACGCGCTCGCCGCGGCAGACGGGCAGGTCGACTTCTCGCGCTACGACATCGTCTACTTCGTCGCCGATCCGGACGCGCCCGGCGTGGACTCGGACGCGACGAAGGTCGTCAACCTCGACACCCCGCTGCGGGCGGACGGTACCGACATCCGCCGGGTCGTCACGGTGTTCGAGCAGCATCCGCCGGACCGGCTGGTGCTGGCCCACGAGACCGGGCACGTCTTCGACCTGCCGGACCTCTACCACCGTCCGGCGGACGGCAAGGGCGACTGGGACACGTATGTCGGCGACTGGGACCTGATGGGCAGCCAGTTCGCGCTGGCGCCGGACCTGTTCGGCTGGCACAAGTGGAAGCTCGGCTGGCTGGAGCCCCGGCAGGTGGCGTGCGTACGGGACGCCGGGCCGACCCGGCTGACCCTGGAACCGCTCGGCGCGGGGCCGGGCGTCCCTGTCGTGGGCGCCGCCGGGGCGCCGGCCTTCGGGTTGGGCCGCGGGACCAAGCTCGCGGTCGTGCGCACCGGGGTTGACAGCGTGCTCGCCTTCGAGGCGCGCGGACCGGTCGGCAACGACACGCAGGTCTGCCGGCCGGGCATCCTCGTCTACCGGGTGAGCAGCGGCGCGGCGTCCGGCGGCGGACCGGTGGAGGTGATCGACGCCCACCCGCACACCGAGGCCTGCTGGGAGGCCTCCGTCTACCCGCCCCTCGCGGACGCTCCGGTCTCGGTCGGCGAGAGCTTCACGGTGCCGGGCGAGGACGTGCGGCTGGAGGTGGAGGGGCGGACGGCCTCGGGGGCGTGGACGGTGAAGATCACGACCGCCTAGCCGCGTGGGTACGCGAAAGGCCCCTCGCCTGAGCGAGGGGCCTTTTCGTGTCGTGCGCCGCCAGGGACTCGAACCCCGGACCCGCTGATTAAGAGTCAGCTGCTCTAACCAACTGAGCTAGCGGCGCCTGCTGACGTCGTAGACCTTAGCACCCTGATCGGCGGGAGGAAAAATCGATATCCGCACGGCCGCGCGGGCCGCACGGACGGCCGCCCAGAGCAGGATCTCGGGGCCCGGCAGCCAGGGCCGGCGGGTGTCCGGGGCGACCAGCCAGCGGCAGCCGGACGGGCCGGCGGAGCCTTCGGCGTCCACGGGTGCGGGGACGGTCACCGCGTCGCCGGTGCCGTGGCACAGCAGCGGCGGGATGGCACCGGTGCGCCCGAACTCCTCCCAGTGCAGCAGCGACGGCAGCCGCTGTGCCGTGCCGGGCGCGGCGAACAGCAGCATCCGGCCCCGGAACACCGCGACCGGCCCCGACCCCGGGCCCTCGTCCCACAGCCGGTCGAGCATCCGGCGCCCGAAGATCGCGGGCGCGCCGACGACGTCGAAGGCGGTGCCGCAGGGCAGGACGACCGGGGCGTCAGGCCGCTCCTCCCAGAGCGCGAGGGTGCTGCGCGGATACGCTGCCGCCGAGGCGAGCCAGGCGGCTCCGTCCGGGGTGACCCCCGAGACGTCGAAGCGGTCGGTGCCGGTCTCTTCGCGTGGGCTGCTCATGCCGACTACATCTACCGGTGGTGAGCGCTCGGTCTCCGAGGGTTGCCGGAAACCGGGACGGGTCGTACCGGGAGGGAGTATCTTGCCCACCTGGCATATGCGTTCAGTACATGCGCTTCACATGACCCACACGGTTCACACGGCTCACACCGGGTCGGCGTGTCCCGGCCCCTCGGCGCCCCGCAGCAGATCTCGGCCGAACTCGACCATCTTCTTCGCGTAGTCCTCGGTCCACTCGGCCCGGGCGGCGATGTCCGCCGGCGTCAGCCGGTCGAAGCGGCGCGGGTCGGCCAGCTGGGCCGCCGCGATCGCCTGGAACTCCACGGCACGGTCGGTCGCCGCCCGGAACGCGTGCGTCAGCTCCGTCGCACGGGCCAGCAGTGCGCGGGGGTCGTCCATCGACTCCAGATCGAAGAAGCGCTCCGGGTCGTCGGCGACCTGCGCGGGCTCGAAGAGCAGGGGCGCGGGGCGTAGCCGCGGGTCGTTCCGACGCGGCGTGGGCTCCGCCATGTCTTCTCCTCCTCGTACGTCACGGATGACCCGTCGGTGAGTGGGCCACCGTCCATTGTCCCGCGCCCGCGCAAGGGGGCCGGTGCTTCCGGCGGCAGCCCTGGTCACTCCAGCGGTGTCAAGCTCTGCGGGCCGCGCGATGTTCCCACGGGCCGGTCACGGCCGCCAGGCCACCTTGTGCTCCGGCAGATGTGCCGGCATCGCGTGGTTCGCCTCCCAGCCGTCCGGTCTGTATTCATCGGCCGCCTCCGGCGGCGTGCCGGACTCCGTCCGGTGACGTGGCGGCGCGGTGGTCGTCGGCGCCGATGAGGGCGGTCATGGTCGCCAGGCCACCTTGTGCTCCGACAGATGTGCCAGCACCGCGTGGTTCGCCTCCCAGCCGTCCGGGAACTTCACGAGCGTTCCCAGCTGGACCGGTTCCGTCGACGGGTAGTCGTCGAGCAGGTCGGTCACGCCTGCCCGGCACACCACGATGCACGCGTGCCTGTGTCGGGAGGTGAGCACGCACAGGCGGCCCGTCTCCAGGTGGAACGCGGTGGCGTCGGGGCGGCCGGAGAGCGGGTGGAGGACGACCGTGACGTCGTACTCGCGGCCCTGGAGGCGGTTCGCGGTGTCGACGGTGACGTCCTGGACGCCCAGCTCGGCCAGCGCGGCGCGGACCGCCGCCGCCTGGTCGCGGTGGGCCGTGCCGACGGCGATCCGGTCGGCGGCGAGAGGGGTGGGGTCGGGGGAGCGCTCCGAGGTGGCAGCGCCGCCCCGGTCGAGCAGCCGCCGTACGACCGCCGCCACCGCCCGCACCGCCTCGGGATCCGTGCGCGGGGTGTGCCGCGCGGGCAGCTCCAGCAGGCCCCAGCCGGACTCGGCCGCCTCGTCGATCACCCGGTCGGGGCCGGAGCCGTCCGACGGGACCGAGAGGGTGAGGCGGCGGTCGTCGTGGCCGGTGCCGCTGCGGAAGGGCGTGTACGGGTAGAAGGCGTCGGAGACCAGGGGCGCGGCCGAGGCCGGGAGCCGCCAGGACACCGGCAGGCGGTGCTGCGGCAGCTCGGGGTTGTGCGCGAGCAGGGTGGTCACGGCGGAGCCCGAAGGGTCGTAGGACAGGCCCGCCCACTGCTCGCTGCCGACGATCGCGAACGGGTCGAGCTGGCCCGGGTCGCCCACGAACAGGGCCCGCTCGAAGAGCCCGGCCACGGCGAGCAGCGCGTCCGAGCGCATCTGGTAGGCCTCGTCGACGATGGCGTGCCGCCACGGTTCGTCGACCTTGACGTGTCCCCATTTGGCGGCCGTGGAGATGACGACGGCCAGCCCGGTGAGGTCGCCCGCCTTCGCCGACTTCCGGACGTTCGGCAGGTCGTCGAGCGCCTTGTCGTAGGGGTCGGCGTCGCTGCTGTGCAAGCGCCCCACCGGCAGGCCGGGGTTCTTCTCCGCGAGCCTCAGCACCAGGTCGTCGACCTGGGCGTTGGTCTGCGCCACCACCATCAGGGGGCGGCCCGCCTCGGCCAGTTCCAGCGCCGCGCGGACGACGAGCGTGGACTTGCCGGCGCCGGGCGGGGAGTCCACGACGACACCGCGCGCCGAGCCGTGCAGGGTGTCGTGGAGGATCGCCTCGGTGGCGCGGGCGGCTGCCGTACCCGGGTCGAAGACGGTTCTCTGCGGAGCGGTCAGCGGGAGTGCCGCCTCGGCGGCGGGTGGAAGAGGGTTCACAGCATGTCCTCCTCGGTCACGGGGTCGGCGGTTTCCGGCACGGCGGCCGCCTCACCGGGTGGTCCGCCGTGCGTCCACGGGGTGTCCTCCGGGTCGGGCAGTTTCGCTCCGCCCCGCTGCTCGTGCTCGAAGAGGGTGAAGCAGACCAGGTCGCCCTTCTCGGGCACGGAACCGGTCTCGGGCTCCTTGCCGCGGCCCATCTTGTCGACGATCCGCACAACGAGCAGATCTTCCGCCTCCCGGCCCACGAACTCGGCCGCCTGCGGCTTCCCGCCCAGCGAGCGGTACACCTTCACCCGCTCCCCGAGATGCGGCCGGTCGTCCGTCCGTACGGTCACCAGGGGGCGCGGGCTCGGCCGCTTGCCCTCGCTGTACGCCATGACGACGTCCGTGACCTCACCCGCGAACGCCTCACCGGCCAGTCGCCGTCCGGCCATCACCAGCGGGTCGTCCAGGGCCTCCTGCGCCTCCAGGCGGGCCTGTTCGCGCTCGCGCGCGGCGAGCTTGTTCGCGGCGGTGACCGCGTCGTCGCGGCGCGGCTGCGGGGGTTCACCGGACAGGACGCGGTCGCGGTGGCCGGTGAACGACCAGCGGTCGCGGGTCCACCGCTCCTCGACGCGCCCGCCCTCGGGCAGGGCCCGCAGCAGGTCCAGGCCGCGCCACACCGCGTCCCAGGTCGGCCGCGTACGGCTCGCCACCAGGTCGCGGAGTTCCCGCTCGGTGGCGGTGAGCGCGCCCAGCCGGTCGTCCGCCTCCAGCCCGTCCTCGGCGGCCCCGAGTGCGGTACGGGCGCGGTCGTAGCGTTCGATGGCGGGGGCCAGGAGCTTGTTGTCGAACGCCGGGTCGGTGGCCGGGCCGGCCGGCGGCCACAGCAACTGGCCCTGCGCGTCCCGCCGCAGCTCGGCCCTTAGGGCGGCCTCGGCGCCGGACCTCCCCTCCGGCGGGTCGATCCAGGCGAGCAGCGCGCCCAGGTGCTGGTCCTCCAGGGTGGACTGGCCGGTCGCCCAGTGCCGGGCCAGGACGTCGGTCATGGCCAGCAGCAGGGAGGAGCCGGGCACGCGGGCGCGCTCCGCGAAGTGGGTCAGCCAGCGGCCGAGCAACGGCAGCCGGGGCGGCGCGGGGTACGGCGTCTCCGGGTCCTGTTCCGCCGTACGCCGAAACCGCATCGAGCGGCCGAGGAGCCGTACGAACTCGATGCCCGCGCGGCTCGGCACGATCAGCTGCGGGGCGTCCGTGCACAGCTCGACCTCGACCTTGACCCGCTTGCCGGTCTCCGGGTCGGTCTCGGTGCGCTCGGCGGCCTCGACGGACCCGGCATACGTGTCGAGGTACGGCAGGACGACGTCGGCGAGCTCCGCCAGGAACGCGAACCTGAGGTCGCGGTCGCGCGGCTGCGGTACGACCAGCAGGTGCGGCGCGTCCCGGTCGGTGCCCACCAGCGCGCCGAGCGGGGCACCGGCCTCACCGGCGGTGGTGAGCGGCACGAAGACGAGGGGGTGCTCGGAAAGGCGCCGGTGGCGGACCGTGGCGACCGGCTGGGCGCGGCCCGTGCTGACGGCTTCGAGGCGGGCGAGGGTGGAGATCAGCGACATGCGGCCACTCCCCGGCCGAGCGCCTGTGCCCTCAGCTCGGCCGCCCTCCTGAGCGCCGCCACGGCCGGATCGTCCGGATCCCCGGTCTCCCCGCGGGCCGCCGCCAGGACGTCCTCGACGGTTGTCAGGCCGCCGAGTTCGGCGCGCACCGAGCGGCCGAGCGACGTCACGGCGCCGTCGGCGCGGGAGCGGTCCCGGCAGTGGAAGGCCAGCTCGCACGCGGACAGGCACTCGGGAGCGTACGTCGCCGGGACCGCCTCGACCGCGGTCGTCAGCTCGCCGGCGGGCAGCTCGGGGGAGAAGCAGGTGCCCTCGGGCAGGGCGTCGGCGATGTCCTGGACGCGGGTGAGGCGGGCCAGCTGGCGGGAGGTCACCGCGCGCTGTTTGCGGATGTCCACGGCGGACGCGGTGGCGAGGTTGGAGAAGTCCTTCGGGCAGACCAGCAGGACGTGGTGACGCACGCGCGGCGGTGGGGTCAGGCGGGCGGCCTCTTCCTCCAGCGCCAGGACGTACACCGCGGCCTGACGGGCGGCGGCGCCCACCTTGGCCGGGTCAGCCGAACCGTCCAGCATCGGAAAGGACTTGATCTCGACGACCGTCCAGCTGCCGTCCGGGTGCACGACCACCGCGTCCGGCTCCAGGAAGGCGGGCGAACCGGCCACGTCGAGCGCCAGCATCGGGTGGTCGAGCAGCGTCCAGCCGCCGCTCGCGGTGGCCTCGCGCAGGGCGAGGGCCGTACGGGCGGTGCGGCCCTCGGGACCGATCGCGGTGAGGTCGGGCACCTCGGCGTCCGACGGCGGCTCGGCCCTGCGGTCCAGCGTCTCGTGCACCAGCCGCAGCAGCTCCGCGCCGCCGTCCGCCTTGACCCGCGCCTCGAACGCGTTGCCCCGCGTCAGGGCGAACTGCGACTGGCCGAAGGCGGAGGGGGAGCCCAGCGCGTCCGCGAGCGCCGCCTTGTCCACCCCGGCGCCGTCGAGGATCGCCCGCCGCTTGCAGCCGGGGTTGGCGGCGAGGGCGGCCAGGGCGCGCGCGTCCAGTGCCTTGGCCGGTACCTCGGGACCGCGCAGCTCAGCGAGCCGCTGCCGGAGCCCCGTCTCCCGCGTCCGCGGGAGAGGCACTCGGTTCGGCTCCGCCTGCGAACCGTGAATCGCGCTGCCGTGGAATGTGCTCACTCGCGGAAGTCTGGCATCCGTCACTGACAATCGAGGCAGGTGCGCCGGGAGAGCTTGCCGCGACACCCGCGAACCGGACCCGCATCGGCGCCGTGACCCGCACCGCGTACCGCGTGACGACCGGCGCGAGCAGCAGCCCGGCCCCCATCACCGCGGCCCCCGCGACCGCGTCGAGGAAGTAGTGGTTCGCGGTGCCCATCACCACGATCGTGGTCACCAGCGGATAGACCACCGCGGCGGCCTTCGCGGTACGCGTCCCGCCGTACTTCCACAGCATCACACCGCACCACAGCGCCCAGCCCACGTGCAGGCTCGGCATGGCCGCGTACTGGTTGGTCATTCCGCCGAGGCCCCGCGGGGCGCTCGCCTCGCCGCCCCACCAGCCGTACGAGCTGTACTGGGCCATCGTGTCGACGAAGCCGTGGCCCGGCGAGAGCAGCCGGGGCGGGCAGGTCGGCAGCAGGGTGAAGCCGATCAGGCCGATGAAGGTCGACGTCATCAGCCAGGTGCGGGCCAGCCGGTAGTGCACGGCGCGGGACCGGAACAGCCAGACCAGGATCGCGGGCGTGACCAGATAGTGCAGCGACGCGTACCAGAAGTCGGCCGGGACGCCGATCCACGCCTCGCTCGTGAAGAGCCGGTTGAGCGGGTGCTCCGCGTTGATGCGCAGGACCTTCTCGACACGCAGGATCGCCAGACCGTGGTCGACGGCACTCGTGACGTCGCCCCGGGCGAGGAGTCGGCCGGCGGAGTAGCAGGCGTACACCAACACGATCAGCGGCAGCTCGGTCCACCAGCGCAACCGGATGAGCGGGGCCGCCTCGGTGCCCGGTGTCTCGGTCTGCGGCATCCGATCGCCTCCCCCTTCGTCTCACGCGCGTCCGGTGGTCTGTATACCGGTCGGGCCACTTTACGGCGCGTGTGCGCACCCTCGTGGCACGCCCCCGGCCCTCAAAGACGCTGAGATCGCCCGACAGGTTGCCCCGGGACAGCGTGCGCCATGATGGTGGGGCCTCGCCTCTCATTTCTCCCGGAAGGGTCTCTCTTCATGGCACCGCGCATCCTGCTGGCCCGGCACGGACAGACGGAATGGTCGCTGTCCGGCAAGCACACCGGCAGGACCGACGTACCTCTCCTCGAAGAGGGCCGGCGCGGCGCCAAGCTGCTCGGCGAGCGCCTGCACCGGGCGCCGTTCGACGGTCTGGCCGGGGCGGAGGTGCGCACCAGCCCGCTGGCACGCGCGCGTGAGACGTGCGAACTCGCCGGCTTCGGCGAGCGCGCGAGCACCTGGGACCCGCTCATGGAGTGGCACTACGGCTCCTACGAGGGGATGACCCCGCAGGAGATCCAGGACATCCGGCCCGGCTGGCTCATCTGGCGCGACGGCGTGCCGGGTGGTGAATCGCTCGCCGAGGTGACGGCCCGGGCGGACGAGGTGGTGGCCTGGGCGCGGGCGGCGGACCGGGACGTCCTGGTCTTCGCGCACGGGCACATACTCCGGTCCATCGGTGCGAGGTGGCTGGGACTGCCGATCGACTTCGCGGCGCGGATCAGGCTCAACCCGACGTCCCTCTCGGTCCTCGGCTGGGCCTACGGGGAACCGGCGATCGACAGCTGGAACGATGTGGGCCACCTCACGGCGTAGCACCGCACGCGGTGCTGGTGCCGGCGGGCGGGCTGTCGTTCGGCGGCGCCGGCCGCACGGTGGAGGCGGAGACGTCGTGGCCGCCCCCATGTCGGAAAGCCGCTGTCGATGGCGGAGGACCGCCGGGACGATCAGGGCGATCCGGCCGGCCGGGAGTTCGCGCCGGCGCCGGCCGGCTGCCGCGCCTGTTCGGTGCGGGGGGCGCGCCCCTTCGGCACGACGGGCCGCGGCTAGACCGTGCGCGGCAGGCTCGCGTGGCGTTCCAGGAACGTCGACACGCCCGACGCCCGCCGGTGCGGCAGCAGCACCCTCGCCGTGGCCGCGAGCATCGTCTGGATTCTGGACGACTGGACCTCGCCCAGCAGGTCCAGCACCCGCATCCCGGCCGCCGCGGCCTCGTCGGGACATCCTCCGCGCGCGAGGTCGTCGGCCAGTTCCGCCGTGTACAGGGCGATGTTCCGGGTGAAGTGCGGGTCCTGGAGCTGCGCCGCACGCCGCGCGTGCCGGGCCGCGCGGCGCCAGTCGCCGAGTGCCGACCAGCACTGCGCCTCCAGCCCCTCGAGTTCGGCCTCCCCGTAGAAGCTCATCCACTCGGGGTCGGCGTCCGAGCGTCCTCGCTCGAAGAGGACCTGCGCGCGGGCGAGCGCCTGCTCGCACCCGGTGCGGTCGGCGAGCCCGGCCCAGCCGCCCGCCTCGCGCAGCGCGAGCAGCGACATCAGGCGGGCGGAACCCAGCGGGCGCCCGACGCGCTGCGCGGCCTGCGCGGCGCGCACCGCCTCGCGCGGCCGGCCCGCGTCGCGCGCGAGGAACGCCGTGTTGCAGAAGGCGTGCGCCTCAAGGCCGGGATCGCCGGTCACCCGGGCGGTGGCGAGCGCCTCCGCGTAGTGCGAGCGGGCGTCGTCGAAGCGGCCCGAGTCGTGGGCCAGCCAGCCGACCGAGATGGCCAGTTCACCGGCGCCCGAGTGGAGCCGTTCGGCGGTCGTCTGCCGGGTCGTGTGGGCGTCGAGCAGGGCGTAGGCGGCGCGCAGCGGAGCGGCCGCGCGACGGTAGAGGCCGTCCGCGCCGTGCCGGTCGTCGAGCAGCCGGATCCTGCGGACGGCCTCTTCGAGGGCGCCCGCCTCGCTCGTCCCGACGCGCCGGACGGGCCGTTCGGCGGCCGAGGCGTCGAAGGCGAGTGTGAAGGGGCCCAACGAGGCGACGGCCATCGTGGCGCCCCCGCTGGTCATGAATGCGCGACGCAGCACGTCGCTCTCCTCGTCGTTGTCGTGCGTCTCGTACAGGTCCTGCGTTTCATACGGCTCGTACGTTCCCGGCGTCTCACCGGCGGTGTGCACCGGGGTCGTCGCGAGGGACGGGGCCGCGTCCTCGGGGGCGCGCGCCCGGCGTCCGCGTACGGACGAGCGGGGCGCGAACCCGAGGTCGGTGAGCGTGCGGCCGGGGAACATGTGCAGGAACACCCGTTCGTACGCGTAGTTGGGACAGCGGATCTCACCCGCCTCGACCCGGCCGACATAGCGTGCGTCGCAGCTGACCCGCTCGCCGATCTCGCGGGCGGCCCGCCGTACCGCCGAGGCGAACTCGGCCGGCGAGCGCTGTCCGCGCAACCGCCGGAACGCGAGGTTCGGCCGCGGTGGTAGCGGGGACGGGGACGGGGTCACCATTGACGACGCCATGGCCGGGTCCTCTCGTGCGAACCGTCGAACCATGCCGGAACCGTGGTGGGTTCACGGCGAGTTGTCCGTGTGACACCCCGTTTCCGGCGGGCAAGAACGTACCCGCTGTGTCGGACCCGGCACGCGGTGTTTGGCTACAAACCGGATATCTCATCCGAGATCTGCCATGAACTGCCATCCTTTGCGGCGGACTTCCGCCGTAGCCGTTGACACCTGGCCGCGTTGAACCCTGCGGACCGGGAGCCGCCCGACTCCCGACCCGTTCGTTGGAGGAGGGGTTCCGTGGTGGAGGCCGGCATGGAGACCAGACACAGCGCCGATCCTTGTGCGTCCCATTCGTTCAGTGCGCCGACCGCGTGTCCGGACGCCGCGTGCGACGTCGTCACGGTGCCGACGCGGCACGGGCTCGAGGCGGTCGACATCCTGCGGCGCGGGGCGGGCGACGAGGCGGTCGGGCCCGTCCTGCACGACGACGACTGCGGCACGCTGGGGTTCGTGGTGCCGCCGGGGACCGCGGCCGGGTGGGACGTGCCGGGCAGTACCTGTACGGAGACGGACGGGCGGGGGCTGCGGCTGAGCCCTCAGCCGCCGGTGGAGGGCCCGGACTGGCTGCTGCCGCCGGGGGAGGCGGACCTCGCGACGGATCCCGCGGTGCTGCGGGCGGCGCTGGGGGAGGCGGCCCGGCTGATCGAGGCGGCGGACAACTGCCGGTGACGCCGGCACGGGCTCGCTGAGCCGAGCGCCCCGCGGCGCCTGATAATGGCGCAATGGGAAAGTCCAGGAACGCCCGTCGGGAAAGCGCCGCCGTCGTCGAGACCGTCGACGGCGGGCTCGCCGAACTCATACCCGACCGGGACCGGGCGCGGGCCTGGACGCTGCTCGTCGACGGGGCGCCGCAGTCGCACGTCGACCTCGACGATCCCGGCTACCTGTCCTTCGAGTACCAGCGGCGGCTCGGGCACGTCATCGACCTGGCCGCCCCGCCCGGCAAGCCCGTGCACGCCGTGCACCTCGGCGGCGGCGCGTTCACCCTCGCCCGTTACGTCGCCGCCACCCGGCCCCGCTCCACCCAGCAGGTCGTCGAGCGCGACGCGGCCCTCGTCCAACTGGTCCGCCGGGAGCTGCCGTTGGAGGCGGGGGCCCGGATCCGGGTGCGTTCCGCCGACGCCCGCGAAGGACTCGCCAAGGTGCCCGACGGCTGGGCCGACCTCGTCATCGCCGACGTGTTCAGCGGGGCCCGCACCCCGGCCCACCTCACCTCCACCGAGTTCCTCGACGACGTCCGCCGGGCGCTGAAGCCGGGCGGCTGCTACGCCGCCAACCTCGCCGACGGGCCGCCGCTGGCCCACATGCGCGGCCAGATCGCCACCGCGGCGGCCCGTTTCCAGGAGCTCGCCCTGGTCACCGACCCGACCGTCCTGCGGGGCAAGCGCTTCGGCAACGCGGTCCTCGTCGCCTGCGACCACCCGCTGCCCGTCGCCGAACTCACCCGCCGCGCGGCCTCCGACCCGCACCCCTGCCGTGTCGAACACGGCAGGTCGCTGACCGACTTCACGGGCGGGGCCGTACCGGTGGCCGACGCGGCCGCGGTGGCCTCCCCGGCGCCGCCGGCATCGGTGTTCCGGTGAGCTGACTCAGTAGGTCCCGATCTCCATCCGCGGCGGCCCGTCGTGCCAGGTGCAGAACACCGACACCCGGTCCGCGCCCGAGGAGAACTCCACCCGGATCCACGACTCGGTCTTCCACACCTGCATCGACCAGCCGGTGCCGGGAGTCGCCGACACCAGCGTCGCGGAGGCCCTGCCGAGGTCGAAGACCGCACGGCCGCCGTCGGTGTCGTAGCTCCTGACCTGACCGGACGTGGCGGGGGACGGGCTCGGTTTCGTCGTGGGTGTCTTCGAGGGCGTCCGCGTGGGGGTCGGGGACGGCTCGCGGGAGGGGCTTGCCGAGGGGGACGGCGTCGGCCGGTTCGTCGACGACGCCAGCGGTTTCGACTCCTGGGTGGTCGCGTCGGCCGCCGTGATGGGCAGGGCGCGCGGCGGGTCGTAGGCCGTGCCCGCCATCACCGTGTGGACGCCCCACCACGACAGCGTGGCCGCCGCGCCCGTGGCGAGCGTCCAGGCCAGTACGAGCAAGAGTCCTCTGCGCATCGCGGGCCATCCTGCCTCACACGTCCCACCGGTGTCGCCCGCTCCCCGCCCTGCTTTCCACAGGCGGGAAGTTGTCCACAGGCACCGGATGGGCCTGTGCCGCATGGCGTACGGTGCGGCGCATGGCAAGTGTGCTCGTGGTCGAGGACGACCAGTTCGTACGCTCGGCGCTCATCCGGCATCTGACCGACGCCGCCCACACGGTGCGCAGCGTCGGCACCGCGCTGGAGGCGCTGCGCGAGGTCGCCCATTTCCGTTTCGACGTGGTCATCCTCGACCTCGGTCTGCCCGATCTGGACGGCTCCGAGGCCCTGAAGATGCTGCGCGGCGTCACCGACGTCCCAGTGATCATCGCCACCGCCCGGGACGACGAGACGGAGATCGTCCGGCTGCTGAACGCGGGGGCGGACGACTACCTGACCAAGCCATTCTCGGTCGAGCACCTGTCGGCACGCATGGCCGCCGTCCTACGGCGCTCCCGCACCGCGGCCGGGGACGCCCCGCCCGAGAGCGTGCTGCGCGTCGGCGGCCTGACCGTCGACCCGCTGCGCCGCCAGGCCGAGTTGGACGGCGTACGGCTGGACCTGACCCGGCGCGAGTTCGACCTGCTCGCCTTCCTGGCCGGACGGCCCGGTGTCGTCGTCCCGCGCAGGGAACTGCTCGCCGAGGTCTGGCAGCAGTCATACGGCGACGACCAGACCATCGACGTCCATCTGTCGTGGCTGCGGCGCAAGCTGGGCGAGACGGCGGCCAGCCCGCGCTATCTGCACACGCTGCGGGGCGTCGGCGTGAAGCTGGAGCCACCGGGACCGGAGCCGGCGCGATGAGGTGGGCACTGGTCAAGGTGTCGCTGGCGGTCACCGCCATGGTCGTGGTCGCCTTCGCCGTCCCCCTCGGACTCGTCATCAGGGAGATGGCCCGGGACCGTGCCTTCTCCAACGCCGAACGGCAGGCCGCGGCCGTCGCCCCCGCCCTGTCCATCACCACCGACCGCGATCAGCTGGAGCGGGTCGTCGCCTCGGCCGGGGCGGACGCGGGCCTGGCCGTGCACATACCGGCGTCCGACGGCGCCGCGGCCGTGGACCTCGGGCGCCGGCGCGCCGCCGACGGGGACATCGCGACCGTGCGGAAGCTGGGCCGCGCCTCCACCAGCGCGGTGTCCGGCGGCTCCGCGCTGCTCCAGCCGGTCGCGCTGAGTTCCGGCGAGATCGCGGTCGTCGAGGTGTACGTCCCGGAGTCCGAGGTCAGCAACGGCGTGGCCACCGCCTGGGCGGTGCTCGCCGGCGTCGGTGCCGCGCTGGTCGTCGGCTCGGTCGCGGTCGCCGACCGGCTGGGCGTGCGGATGGTGCGGCCCGCGCGGCGCCTGGTCGAGGGCGCGCACGAACTGGGGGAGGGGAAGCTGGGCGCGAGGGTGCCCGAGGAGGGGCCGACCGAACTGCGGCTGGCGGCGGTCGCGTTCAACTCCATGGCCGACCAGGTCGTACAACTCCTCGCGAACGAGCGGGAGCTGGCGGCCGACCTGTCCCACCGGCTGCGCACACCGCTGACGGTGCTGCGGCTGAACGCGGCCTCGCTCGGGGACGGACCGGCCGCCGAGCAGACCCGGGCCGCGGTCGCCCAGCTGGAGCGCGAGGTCGACACGATCATCCGTACCGCCCGGGACGCCAAGCCGCAGACCGCGGCGGCCGGACCCGGCGCCGGGTGCGACGCGGCGGAGGTGGTGCGCGAGCGGATGGCGTTCTGGTCGGCGCTCGCGGAGGACGAGGACCGCAAGTGGCGAGTGGCCGGGGCCGACCGGCCGGTGCGGATACCGGTGGCCCGCGCGGACCTGGCCGCCGCCCTGGACGCCCTGCTCGGCAACGTCTTCCGGCACACCCCGGTGGGCACCGCCTTCGCGGTGGACCTGCACAACGGCGAGGACGCGGTGATCGTGCTGGTGTCCGACGCGGGGCCGGGCATAGCCGACCCCGAGGCGGCCATGGCGCGCGGCCGGGGTTCGGGAAGCGCCGGGTCGACCGGGCTGGGGCTCGACATCGTGCGGCGGCTCGCGGAGGAGACGGGCGGGGACGTGCGGATCGGGTCGTCGGTGCTCGGCGGGACCGAGGTGCGGATCTGGATCCAGCTGGACGGGCGGGAGCGGCCACCGCTGAGGCGGGGGCACCGGGGCACCGTACGACGGCGGCGGCCCGGCCGACTGGTTCCCTCCTTCGTCAGCCGGTCCCGACCCCGTCCTTGAGGGTCCCCCTCTCCTCCGTGAACGTTCCCATCCGGGCCGAAGGGCTCGTGTCGATTACGTTTCGACAAAACGCCTCGAAAGCTATTGACGTATGACCTGACATACGGCTGTCATTGCGCAAACGTGTTTGGTCAAGTTGATTTCTGGTCGATTGCGATCGGATCTCCGACGACCATGACCGACCCTCCCGTCAGGAGCCGTTCATGCCCGACCTCTCTCCCTCCGGTCTCTCCCTCCCCTCTCCCAGCCGCCGCACCCTGCTGCGCGGCGTCGGCGGTGCGGCTCTGCTCGGCGCCGGGATACCCCTGCTGAGTGCCTGCGGCGGCAGCGGTACGTCCTCCGACCCGAAGACGGTCACCCTCGGGTCCAAGGCGTCGGACGCGGTGCCGAAGAAGGCGTTCGCCGACGTCTACGCGGCGTACAAGAAGAAGACCGGCATCACGGTCGACGTGAACACCAAGGACTCCAACACCTTCCAGGAGCAGATCAACTCCTACCTGCAGGGCACGCCGGACGACGTGTTCACCTGGTTCGCCGGCTACCGGATGCAGTTCTTCGCGGCCAAGGGTCTGGCCACCCCGATCGACGACGTGTGGAAGACGATCGCGGGCAACTTCCCCGAGGCGATGCAGAAGCTCAGCAAGGGCGAGGACGGCAAGTTCTACTTCGTGCCGCTGTACACGTACCCCTGGGCGCTGTTCTACCGGAAGAGCGTCTTCAAGCAGTACGGCTACGAGGTCCCCACCACCTGGGACGACTTCGTCGCGCTGTGCAAGCAGATGCAGAAGGACAAGCTGGTCCCGATCGCCTTCGGCGACAAGGACGCCTGGCCCGCGCTCGGCACCTTCGACCAGATCAACTTCCGCAAGAACGGCTACGACTTCCACGTCGACCTGATGGCGGGCAAGGCCTCCTGGACCGACGCCAAGGTGAAGTCCGTCTTCGACCTGTGGTCCGAGATCCTCCCGTACCACCAGGAAGGCGCCGTGGGCCGCACCTGGCAGGACGCCGCCCAGACCCTGGTGTCCAAGAAGGCCGGCATGTACCTGCTGGGCACCTTCGTGGGCCAGCAGTTCACCAACCCGGCCGACCTCGAGGACCTCGACTTCTTCGCCTTCCCGGAGATCGACCCGGCGTACGGCCAGGACACCGTCGAGGCCCCGACCGACGGCTTCATGATGAGCAAGAGCCCGAAGAACAAGGCCGAGGGCATCAAGCTCATGGAGTTCCTGGGCACCCCGGAGGCCGAGGAGGCCTACCTCAAGGCCGACCCGAGCGTCGTCGCCGCCTCCACCAAGGCCGACACCTCCGCGTACACCCCCCTTCAGAAGAAGGCGTACGACATGATCGCCGGGGCCAAGAGCCTCACCCAGTTCATGGACCGCGACAGCCGCCCGGACTTCACCTCGACGGTGATGCAGCCCTCGCTGCAGAAGTTCGTCCGTGACCCCAAGGGCGTCGACAGTCTGCTGTCCCAGATCGAGCGCCAGAAGAAGACGATCTTCGCCTCGTCATGACAACGGAAACCACAGAGGAGATCCCGGAGGCGGCCGCCGTGCCGCCTGCGGGCGCCGCCCCCGCCAAGAAGAAGGTGCCCAACGGGCACCGCCGCCTGCTCACCCGCCGGGACCGGTTCATCCTGGCGCTGATGGCGGGCCTGCCCACCCTCCTGCACGTCGCCCTCGTGTGGGTGACGGCCTTCGCCTCGATCGCGCTGGCCTTCACCACCTGGGACGGCATCGGCTTCGACTCGATCAAGTGGGTCGGGCTCCAGAACTTCAAGGAGCTGTTCGAGCAGAACCCGCAGTTCTGGCCGGCCGTCCAGCACAACGTGATCTGGTTCGTCGTCCTGATCGCCATCCCCACCCCGCTCGGCCTGTTCCT
Source organism: Streptomyces sp. NPDC033131 (assembly GCF_055578365.1). Classification (NCBI taxonomy): domain Bacteria; kingdom Bacillati; phylum Actinomycetota; class Actinomycetes; order Kitasatosporales; family Streptomycetaceae; genus Streptomyces; species Streptomyces sp. NPDC033131. The sequence continues at coordinate 230,875 of NZ_JBVIPA010000003.1, read as the reverse complement.
GGCCGTGCAGCTGGACAAGAAGATCCGCTTCAGCCGCGTCTACCAGACGGCGTTCTTCCTGCCCGTGGTCATGTCGATGGCCGTGATCGGCTTCGTCTGGCAGCTCATCTACAACCCCGACACCGGTCTGATCAACAGCGTCATCGGGGCCAACGAGCCGGGCAAGTACATCGACTGGATCGGCGACCCGGACCTCAACCTGTGGGCCATCCTCATCGCCGCGTCCTGGCGCCACACCGGCTACATGATGATCCTCTACCTGGCCGGCCTGAAGGGTGTGGACCCCTCGCTGCGCGAGGCGTCCTCGCTGGACGGGGCGAACGAGTGGCAGACGTTCAAGAACGTCATCTTCCCCACCCTGCGCCCCACCAACACCGTCGTCCTGGTCGTCACCATCATCGAGGCGCTGCGCGCCTTCGACCTGGTCTTCGTCTTCAACAAGGGCGCCGAGGGCACCGAACTGCTCTCGATCCTGGTCACCAACAACATCATCGGTGAGTCCAGCCGCATCGGATACGGCTCCGCGATCGCGGTCGTCCTGCTGCTGATCTCGCTCGTCGTGATCATTCCGTACCTGGTGTCCACCTTCCGGAAGGAGCGGCGCGCATGAGCACCACCGTCATGACCAAGGCCCGCACTCCCGTCCGCCCGGCCCGGATCCTGCTGCACCTCTTCCTCGCGGGCGCCTCGCTGGCCTGGCTCGGGCCGCTGCTGTGGGCGCTGTACTCGGCGATGCGGCCGTACGCGGAGACCAGCGAGAAGGGCTACGTCTCCTGGCCCGACAAGCTGAGCTTCGACAACTTCACGAACGCGTTCACCCAGTCCGACATGGGGCACTACTTCGTCAACACGCTGATCATCGCCGTGCCGGCGGTGCTGGTGACGCTGTTCCTGTCGTCGATGGTCGCCTTCTACGTCAGCCGCTTCGACTTCCGCATCAACCTGTTCCTGCTGCTGGTCTTCACCGCCGGCAACCTGCTCCCGCAGCAGGTCATCATCACCCCGCTGTACCGCCTGTACCTGCTCATCGACCTGCCCGGCATCACGATGTCCGGCAAGCTGTACGACTCCGCGCTCGGCCTGGTCCTCATCCACGTCGCGTTCCAGTCCGGGTTCTGCGCGTTCGTGCTGAGCAACTACATGCGCTCGCTGCCGCACGAGCTGACCGAGGCCGCGCTGGTGGACGGCGCCTCGGTGTGGCGCATGTACTGGCAGATCGTGCTGCCGCTGTGCCGCCCGGCGATGGCAGCCCTGGCCACGTTGTTGTCCATCTGGATCTACAACGACTTCTTCTGGGCCCTGGTCCTCATCTCCACCGGCGAGAACATGCCGATCACCTCGGCGCTGAACAACCTCACCGGGGCGTACTTCACCGATCCCAACCTGGTCGCCGCCGGCGCCCTGCTCACCGCGATCCCCACCCTGATCGTGTACTTCGTGCTCCAGCGCCAGTTCGTCAGCGGCCTGACCCTGGGCGCCAACAAGGGCTGACCGCCCCCCGCTTGAAAGAGACCTCCGTGCACAACCCCTTCACCCCGGTCGCCTCCGTGTCCGTGGACCGGCGCACCGCCCGCGTCCACGAGGAGGGCTGGCAGTCCTGGAGCCCCAGCGGCGCCTACGCCCTGGACGCGGCGCCGTACCGCCCGACGAACGACAACTGGGCGACGGTCTGCTACCGACCGGGCGTCACCGTCCCCGCGGGCACCTTCCAGGGCGAGGGGCTGCTCGCCCTGGACCCGGGCGACGGATCGCCGGTCCGGCTGTGGGCGGCGGCGGAGCCGCTGACGGAGGTCCCGTCGATCCGCCTGCTCGTCGAGGGCGACACGGCTCAGATCAGCGCCGACGGCCCGGTGAAGGAGTTCACGGGCACGGACATCCAGTCGACGCTGGCGGACTGGGCCGCCGGTCTCGGGGTCGCGGCCCCGAGACCGGCCCCCACGGTCTGGTGCTCCTGGTACGAGTACTTCACCGCCGTCACCGAGGACGACATCCACGAGAACCTTCGCGCGATGGACACCCTCGACCTGCCCGTCGACGTCGTCCAGATCGACGACGGCTACCAGAAGGCCCTCGGCGACTGGCTGACCCTCTCCGGCCGCTTCCGCTCCCGGGCCGGGATCGCCGACGCGATCCGCGCCCGGGGCCGCCGGGCCGGCATCTGGACGGCACCCTTCCTCGTCGACCCGGCGAGCGACCTGGCCGCCGAACACCCCGACTGGCTGGTCCGTGACCCGGACGGCGGCTTCGCCCACGCGGGCCGCAACTGGGGCCACGACCTGAACATCCTCGACACCACCCACCCGGCCGCGGCCGAGTACCTGACCTCGGTCTTCACGACCCTGCGGGCGGAAGGCCACGACTACTTCAAGGTCGACTTCCTGTACGCGGGCGCCCTGGACGGCGTACGCCACGGAGCGCAGGACGCCCTCCAGGCGTACCGCGAGGGCATCCGGCTCATCCGCGACGCCATCGGCGAGGACGCCTACCTGCTGGGCTGCGGCGCGCCCATCCTCCCCTCCGTCGGCCTGTTCGACGCGATGCGGGTCAGCCCCGACACGGCCCCGCACCGGCGTCCCGCGGCCGACGACTACTCCCAACCCGGCCAGGATCCCGCCGAGTTCACCGGCGCCGGCCGCCAGTGGCAGCACGGCCGCCTCTGGACCAACGACCCCGACTGCCTGATGGCCCGCCCCGCGGTGGAGACCCGGGAGCGGTGGGCGGCGCACGTGGAGGCGACGGGCGGCCTGATGGCGTCCAGCGACCGGCTGCTGTCCCTGGACCAGTGGGGCGTGGAGACAACCCGCCGCCTTCTCGCGAAAGTCGACCGATGAACCCGTTGAACGTCCCCGGCATCGCCTACGGCGGCGACTACAACCCCGAGCAGTGGCCCGAAGAGGTGTGGGCCGAGGACGTACGCCTCATGCGCGAGGCCGGCGTCACCATGGTCAGCGTCGGCATCTTCTCCTGGGCGCTGCTCGAACCGTCCGAGGGCGTGTACGACTTCTCCCTCCTGGACCGGATCCTGGACCTGCTGCACGAGAACGGCATCGCCGCCGACCTGGCGACGCCGACGGCGGCCCCACCGGCGTGGTTCTTCCGCGCGCACCCCGAGGCGCTGCCGGTGGACCGGGACGGCCGCCGACTGTCGTACGGCAGCCGTCAGACGTTCTGCCCGAGCAGCCCCGCCTACCGCGAGGCCGCCCTGCGGATCGCGCGGGAACTCGCCGCGCGGTACGCCGAGCACCCGGCCGTGGTGATGTGGCACGTCCACAACGAGTACGGCTGCCACAACGCGGAGTGCTACTGCGACACCAGCGCCCAGGCGTTCCGGGGCCGGCTGCGCGCACGGTACGAGAACCTCGACGCGCTCAACGACGCCTGGGGCACCACCTTCTGGAGCCAGCGGTACTACGACTGGGACGAGATCATCCCGCCCCGCGCCACCGGTGCCGTCCCCAACCCGGCCCACCAGCTGGACTGGCGGCGTTTCTGCAGCGAGGAACTGCTGTCGCTGTACAAGGCGGAGCGGGAGGTGCTGCGGGAAGCGGCCCCCGGCACACCCGCCACCACGAACTTCATGGTGATGTACGCCTTCGACGCGCTGGACTACTGGCGCTGGGCCCCCGAACTGGACATCGTCTCCAACGACCACTACCTCCGCTCCACCGACCCCGAGTCGGAGATCGACATCGCGCTGAGCGGCGACCTGGTGCGCTCGCTCGCCGGCGGGCGGCCATGGCTGCTGATGGAGCACTCCACGGGCGCGGTCAACTGGCAGCCGGTCAACCGGGCCAAGACGGCGGGAGAGTTGCGGCGCAACGCCCTCGCCCATGTGGCGCACGGCGCCGACGGCATCGCCTACTTCCAGTGGCGGGCGGCCAAGGCGGGCGCCGAGCAGTGGCACTCGGCGATGCTGCCGCACGCGGGCACGGACAGTCAGATCTGGCGGGACGTGGTCGCACTCGGCGCCGACCTGAAGGCACTGGCCGAGGTGCGCGGCAGCACGGGCACGGCGTCCGTGGCCGTCGTCTGGGACTGGAACGCCCGCTGGGCCCTGGAACTCCCGTCCCAGCCGAGCGAACAGGTCCGCTACCTGGACCTGGTCCGCTCCTGGTACGAGCCGCTGTGGCGGTCGGGCGTCGCCGTGGACTTCGTACGCCCGGACGCCGACCTGTCGCCGTACCGCCTGGTGCTGGCCCCGAACCTCTACCTCGTCGACGACGAGGGCGCGGCGAACCTGACGCGCTTCGCGGAGGGCGGCGGCACGCTGGCGGTCGGCTTCCACAGCGGGGCCGTCGACGAGAACTGCCATGTGAGGCTCGGCGGTTACCCAGGCGCGTTCCGGGACGTGCTCGGTGTCCGCACGGACGAGCTGTTCCCGCTGCTGCCGGGTGAGTCGGTGAGCCTGAGCGGGGGCGGCACGGCGTCGCTGTGGTCGGAGCGCGTGCACCTGGCCGGCGCCGAGGCGATCACCTCGTACACCGAAGGCCCGCTCACCGGCATCCCGGCGGTGACGCGGCACGGCTGCGGCACGGGAACGGCCTGGTACCTGGCGACCCTGCCGGACCCGTCGACGCTGGCCGCCCTGTTGGACCGCATCCGCGCGGAGGCGGGTGTGGCGCCGGTCCGGGTGACGCCCGAGGGGGTGGAGGCGGTGCTGCGACGCGGGCCGGAGGCCGACTACCTCTTCCTCATCAACCACGGTGACCGGGGTGCGGAGGTAGAGGTGGCGCCGGACGCGACCGAGCTGCTGGCGGGGAAGCGGGTCGACGGCGGCCGGGTGACGGTGGCACCGGGAGACGTCAGGGTCGTACGGGAACCGCGCTCGACCACGCCATGAGCGGCCAGGGACGACCCGGTTGGCCTTCTTGCTGGCCAACCGGGTCGTCCCTACCCTGATCGGAGCGTCGACCAGGGGGAGCGGCTGTGGCCAGAGAACCGTCCGGCGAAGAAGTGCTCCAGGCGGTCGAGGCGCATGTCGCCCGGCGCGGCATCACCACCCGGTTGACCTCGCCCGGCACGGCGGACCTCACCTGGCACTCGCTGCTCGACTTCCGCATCGTCCGGTCCATCGAGACCCGCGGCGAGCGGCCGATGCGGGAGCCGGGCAGCAGGGGCGACATCGCCGGCCGTCCGACGTACACCGACATCCGCGCGTACCGCGTCGACCCGCCGGCCGGGCCGGAGCGGGCCGGCAGCCGGCTGCTGGTGCGCCGGGGCACGCTCGACGAGGTCCTGTGCGCCGACTGCCACGGCGGTACCAACGAGTGCACGGCGTGCGAAGGGCGCGGCCGGCGCGACTGCCCCCGGTTCGTCGACTGTGCCGCCTGCGACGGCGGCCCCGACGCCTGCTGGGAGTGCGAGGGCACCGGCCGCCCGCGCACGCGCCGGTCCCCGGCGTCCCGGCACCCCTACGCCACCGCCGGGGAACGGGCCGCGCGGGCCACCTGCACGCGCTGCCGGGTCCCGGACGTGGCCTGCCCGAAGTGCCGCGGCCGGCGCCAACTGGACTGCCCCGCCTGCAAGAAGGCCGGCTTCGTGGAGTGCGAGGTCTGCACGGGCACGAAACGGGTCACCCACCAGGAGTGCCAGGGCACCGGCCGCTTCACCGTCTGGACGGAGGGATTCGTCGACCACACCCCTCACCACGACAAGGAGAGACAGCTCGGCAGGCTGGACCTGCGGCGCGCGACCGGCAACCTGGGCGACTGGCGCGAGACGGGGCTGACAAACGCCACCGACAAACTCCCGGACGACCTCGAAGACGTTCACCGTCGGCTGGTCACGCCCCGACTGGCCGTGCACAAGGGGGAAGTGGCCCGCCGAGCCACCGTCCGCCACCTCCCGCTCGCCGTCGTCAGGGTCCACGCCGACCCGCACCGCGACTACTACGCCTTCCCCTCCCGTACCGGCATCGAGGTCACCTCCCGCCCCACCAGGGAACGCGTCCGCCACGTCGCCACGATCACCGCGGCCGCGGCGGCCGTCGTGGCCCTCGTGGTGGTGCTGGTGGTGGCGATGCTGAGGTGAGACGCATCGGGGCGCGGCACCCCCGTCGGACACCGCGCCCCGTCCCCCGCTTCCCCCTGGGTGTCAGTCCGTTGCCGCCAGGGGCGGCAGATCCTGCGAGGTCACCGGCGGGAGCGCTTTCGTGCGGGCCGCCTGGGCGTACCAGTGGGCGCTGGACTTGGGGGTGCGGGCCAGCGTCGCGTAGTCGACGTACACCGCGCCGAAGCGCTTGCCGTAGCCGTACGCCCACTCGAAGTTGTCCATCAGGGACCACAGGTAGTAGCCCCGGACGTCCGCGCCGTCCGCGATGGCGCGGCGGACCGCGCGCAGGTGGCCGTGGAGATACGCGATCCGCTCGGGGTCGTGCACGCGGCCGTCGGGGTCCGGCTTGTCGTCGTAGGCCGCGCCGTTCTCGGTGATGTACAGCGGCAGACCGGGAGCCTCACGCGTGTAGCGCATGATCAGGTCCTGCAGCCCCGTCGGGTCGATCGTCCAGCCCATCTCCGTACGGTCGCCCGGCGTCTGGTGGAAGGCGACGTCGTCCGCGCCCGGCCACGGCGAGTGCGAGCTGGAACCGTGGCCGTCGGCGCGCGGACCGCTCGCGTGCGGGTCGGTGGCCGAGACCAGCGCCGGCGTGTAGTAGTTGAGGCCCAGCGCGTCCAGCGGCTGGTTGATGGCCGCCAGGTCGCCGTCCTGGACGTACGACCAGTCCGTGATGAGCTCTGTCGCCGCGTACAGCGTCTCCGGGTACGCGCCGTGCAGCATCGGACCGTGGAAGACGCCGTTGGCCAGGTCGTCGATCTTCTGCACCGCCGCCAGATCCGCCGGGTCCGACGAAAGCGGCCTGACCACGGAGGAGTTGAGGCTCACCGCCACCGAGTTGCGGGCCGGCATCGCGGCACGCAGGGCCGTGGTGCCCAGGCCGTGCGCCAGGTTCAGGTGGTGCGCGGCCTTGAGGGAGGCCGCCGGGTCCGTACGGCCGGGGGCGTGCACACCGGAGGCGTAGCCCAGAAAGGCGCTGCACCAGGGCTCGTTGAGCGTGATCCACTGCTCCACCCGGTCGCCGAGCGCCTCGCCGACGATCTGCGCGTACTCGGCGAAGCGGTACGCCGTGTCGCGCTCGGGCCAGCCGCCCGCGTCCTCCAGCTCCTGCGGCAGGTCCCAGTGGTAGAGGGTGACCGCCGGCTTGATGTCATGCGCGAGCAGCTCGTCCACCAGGCGGCGGTAGAAGTCCAGACCGACCTGGACCGCCGGGCCCCGTCCCGTCGGCTGCACCCGCGGCCAGGAGATCGAGAAGCGGTACGAGGTCAGACCGAGCTCCGCCATCATCGCCACGTCGTCGCGGTAGCGGTGGTAGTGGTCGACAGCGATGTCACCGGTCTCGCCGCCGGCCGTCTTGCCCGGCGTGTGGCTGAAGGTGTCCCAGATGGAGGGCGTACGACCGCCCTCCCGCACCGCCCCCTCGATCTGGTAGGCGGAGGTCGCGGCGCCCCAGAGGAAGGCGGGGGGAAAGGTCACCGGGTTCGCCGGCGTTTCGGAATCAGGCATGGAAGCGCTCCCATAGGAGGTCGTGGAGACCGACAGGTGGAGGGGAGGGGGAGGGGAGGGGAGGGAGAGAAGGGGCCGAGGCGGCGATGGCTCGGCCCCCGAAGCAGGGGTGAACGGGGCAGGACTCAGCCCTTGACGGCGCCCTGCATGATGCCGCCCACGATCTGCTTGCCGAAGATGGCGAAGACGATCAGCAGCGGCAGCGTGCCCAGCAGCGCACCCGCCATGATCAGGGACTGGTCGGGCGTGAAGCCCCGGCCGAGTCCCGCGACCGCGACCTGCACGGTCGGACTGCCGGTCTGGGTCAGCACCAGGAACGGCCACAGGAAGTCGTTCCACGTCTGGACGAACATCAGCATGCCCAGGACGGCCATCGCGGGCCGCGCGGCCGGGAACACCACGTGCCACACCACCCGCCAGCTGCTCGCGCCGTCCACCCGGGCCGCCTCGATGATCTCGTCGGGCAGCGCCTGGATCAGGTACTGCCGCATGAAGAACACGCCGAAGGCGCTCACCAGCGAGGGGAAGATGACGGCCTTCAGCTGGTCGGTCCAGCCGAGCTCGGCGACCATCATGTACAGCGGGATCACGCTGAGCTGCGGCGGCACCATCATGGTGCCGATCACGATCAGCATCATCGCGCCCCGGCCCTTGAAGCGCAGCTTGGCGAAGGCGAACCCGGCGATCGTCGACAGGAACACGATGGTCACCGCCGACACCCCCGCCACGAACGTGGTGTTGATGAACGCCTCGCCCAGGTTGGCGTCGTTCCAGGCGATTTCGAGGTTGTCGAAGAGGTTCGAGCCGAACCAGAACGGCGGCGGCGTCTGCGCCAGGCGCTGGGTGTCGCGCGAGGCGGCGATCGCCGTCCACACCAGCGGGAACAGCGAGCCGATGGTGAACAGGGCGAGGATGATGTACGCGAGGGGACCGGCGTGCATCTGCCCGCCCGCGCGCGCCGACTTGGGCCGCCGTATCCGCTTGGGCTTCTGGTCGGTCGTGTCCACCGGGGTCAGTGTCGTCGTCACGGCCGGTTCTCCTAACTACTGGCGCGCAGCCGGCGCGAGATGACGTAGTTGACGATCCCGATCACGATGAGGATCAGGAACATCGTCCAGGCGATCGCCGAGGCGCGGCCCAGGTGCTGGTTGACCCAGCCCTGCTCGTACAGGTACAGGCCGAGTGTCTGGAACTGGTGCTGGGAGCCGCCCGAGGTGCCCTTGTTCGCGTCGAACAGCAGGGGCTCGCCGAACAGCTGGGAGGCACCGATGGTCGACACGACCACGGTGAACAGGATGGTCGGGCGCAGCGACGGCAGGGTGACGTGGATGAACTGCCGCCACCGGTTGGCCCCGTCCAGGGCCGCCGACTCGTACAGGTCCTGCGGGATCGCCTGCATCGCGGCCAGGTAGATCAGCGCGTTGTAGCCGGTCCAGCGCCAGATCACGATCGACGAGACGGCGAACTGGGAGGCCCACTTGTCGTTCTGCCAGTCGATGTGGTCGAAGCCGACGGCGTTCAGCGCCCAGTTGATCATGCCGTAGTCACGGCCGAAGAGCAGCACGAAGACCAGGGACGCGGCGGCGATCGACGTCGCGTACGGCGCGAGCATCATGACCCGGTAGAAGGTCGAGCCGCGCAGCTTGTAGTTGAGGATGTGGGCGATGCCCATCGCCATCATCAGCTGCGGGACCGTGGAGATGATGCCGATGGTCAGGGTGTTCTTCGCGGCGTTCCAGAAGAAGTCGTCGTCGAAGATCCGGGTGTAGTTGCGCAGGCCCGCCCACTCCATGTCGGTGGGCGCGGTCATCTCCACCGTGTGCAGCGAGGCCCAGCCGGTGTAGATCAGCGGGAACAGGCCGAACGCGAGGAAGAGCAGGAAGAACGGTGAGACGAAGGCGTACGGGCTCCAGCGCATGTCCCGCTGCCAGCGGCGGGACAGCCGGGCCCGGCGGCGCTTGTCCGCCTCGGGCACGGCGTCGGCGGGCGGGCGGCCCGGGGCCGCGCCCCCCTCCTTGGTGGGGGGCGCGGCGACGGTGTCGTGCCGGGGTGAGATTCCGGTCACCTGATGTCTCCGAGGAGGCGACGGCCTTCAGGCGTGAGACCGGTTGCCGTCCACACGATCGGGTGAACGGTGCTTGATGCGTTGCGAGAACCAAGCATGGGACTGGATCCTTGGTGTCGTTGTAGACCGGGCTGGTTCCAACCCGGCTGGCGTTGATCGCGTAGGACTCGATCGCTTGCTGAGCGGCCGAGCAGCGTGAGCCAGGAATCCCTCTGCTCCGGATGGGGGAGGGTTCAATTCTCCAGGTTGTTGTCGATCGTCTTGGTGGCGTTGGCCCAAGCCTCCTCAGGAGACTTGCCCTGGGTCACCAAGATGACGCCGTTGTCGGTCAGACCCTGCTGGATGATCTGGTCCTTCGGGCCGATCACCTGGGCGGGGATCTGCTTGGCGGCGTCGGCGAAGATCGTGCCGATCGGGGAGTCACCGGTCATGTCGTTCTTGGCGCCGGTGACCTGAGGCATGGTGTAGGCGGCCGGGGCGCTCGGGAAGCTGCCCTGCTTGGCGAAGAGCTTGGCCTGCTGCTCGGGCGCGGTCAGCCACGCGGCGAGCTTCGCGGCCTCGTCGGTGTTCTTGCCGGACTTCGGCACGGCGAGGAAGGTGCCGCCCCAGTTGCCGGGCTTGGGCGAGGTGGCCACGTCCCACTTGCCGGCCGCCTCGGGCTTCGACTTGCCCTTGATGTAGCCGAGCATCCACGGCGGGCAGGACATCGCGGCGAACTTGCTGTTGGCGATCGTCGTGTCCCAGGCGGGCTGGAACTGCGTCTGGTTGCCGATCAGCCCGTCCTCGGCGGCCTGCGCCGTCAGGTCGAAGGCATTCTTGATGGCGGGGTTCGTCTTGTAGATGACCTCGCCGGAGGCGTCGTAGAACTTCTCGCTCTCACCGCTGACGATCGCGTTCAGCAGGCCGCCGGGGGAGTCCAGGAAGGTGGTGCCCTTGGGAGCCTTCCCCTGGTAGTCCTTGCCGACCTTGACGAACTTCTCCCAGCTGCCCGCCCACAGCTTGCTGACCTCTTCGCGCTCGGACGGCAGTCCGGCCTGCTCGAACAGGTCCTTGCGGTAGCAGATGGCCATCGGGCCGACGTCGGTGCCGACGCCTATGGTCTGGCCGTCCTTGGTGGTGGCCTGCTTCCACTTCCAGTCGAGCCAGTTGCTCGACTGGACGCCCGACACCTTGGACAGGTCCATCAGCTTCGCGGCCTGGGTGTTCACGACCTCGGCGATGTTGCCGACCTCGACGGCCTGGATGTCCTGCAGGCCGCTGTTGGTGGTGAGGTGGTTGACGAGAGTCGGGTAGTAGTTCTCGTTCCGCTCGACGACGTTCTCGGCGATCTTGATGTCCGGGTTCAGCTTCTCGTACTCGGCGTAGAGGCCGGCTTCCTTGAAGCCCTGGGTGCCGAAGAGGCCCAGCGTGATCGTGGTCTTGCCGCTGCCTTCGCCCGAAGACGAGCCGTCGCCGCCGTCGTCTCCGTCGTCGGCACAGCCGGCCAGCAGCCCGGAGCCCAGCGCGGCGACGGCCGCGAGGACCATCGTCTTGCGGGCGATTCGGGTACGTGCTCGCATTGCGTCCTCCTGTTGCCCTGACGTGCCGACCCCCCGGCCAACTGCATTGTTGGGCCCGTTAGTTCTAGCTGCGGCTCGGGCGGGGAACGTGCGGGATGTGTATGTGTCAGGTACCGTGGGAGCGCTCCCACCGGTGATGTGTTGAAGCGTCGTCGGTCCGAGCGGGGGTGTCAAGGGACTAGGAGCGGAGAGATGCGTTCAGTTATCGGGCTGTTAACTGGAACCAGGGGATCGCGTTTCGGCCACTCCCGCACGTCATCGTGCGGAAACCCGGGAGCCGGCCAGGGGCGGGCTCCCCTCCGGCAGGACTGTTAGATTCCAGGCCAACGCAAGGGTCGACGGGAGGGCTAAGCCCATGGCAAGCCACGGAGCGCGGAGCCGGAGCGGTGGCCGGCCCACCCTCGAAGAGGTGGCAGCCCGAGCCGGCGTCGGCCGCGGCACGGTCTCCCGGGTGATCAACGGCTCGCCGCGGGTCAGCGACGCCACCCGCGCCGCCGTGGAGGCGGCCGTGGCCGAGCTCGGCTACGTCCCCAACACGGCCGCGCGAGCCCTCGCCGCCAACCGCACCGACGCGATCGCGCTCGTCGTCCCCGAGCCGGAGACCCGCTTCTTCGCCGAGCCGTACTTCTCCGACATGCTCAAGGGCGTCGGCGCCGAGCTGGCCGACACCCAGATGCAGCTGCTGCTGATCTTCGCGGGCAACGAACGGGAACGGGCCCGCCTCGCCCAGTACCTCGCCGCCCACCGGGTCGACGGCGTCCTGCTGGTCTCCGTGCACGCCGACGACCCGCTGCCCGACCTCCTCTCCCAGCTGGAGATACCGGCCGTCATCAGCGGCCCGAGATCGGCCGGGGAGACGCTTCCCTCGGTCGACTCCGACAACTTCGGCGGCGCCCGCTCGGCGGTCGAACACCTGTTGGCCCGCGGCTGCCGGGCGGTCGCCCACATCACCGGCCGCCTCGACGTGTACGGCGCCCAGCGCCGCGTCGACGGCTACCGCGCCGCCCTGCTCGACGCGGGCCACGAGGTGGACGAGCAGCTGATCCAGCCGGGCGACTTCACCGAGGAGGGCGGTCGGCGCGCGATGACCGAACTGCTCGCCCGCCGCCCCGACCTGGACGCGGTCTTCGCGGGCTCGGACGTGATGGCGGCCGGCGCCCGCCAGGTCCTGCGCGAGAAGGGCCGCAGCATTCCCGACGAGGTGGCGCTCGTCGGCTACGACGACTCCGCCATCGCCCGCCACATGGACCCGCCGCTGACGAGCGTCCGCCAGCCCATCGAGGAGATGGGCCGCAGGATGATCGACCTGTTGCTGACGGAGATCGCGGACCGCCGCCCCGCGATCACCCGGGAGCTGGAGCGCAGGCAGGTGGTCCTCGCGACGGAACTGGTGGCCCGGAGGTCGTCCTGACGAGGCCGGACCCCGGCCGGCGGACGGGCCCGGGTTAAGGGGTCCTTTCACTATGCCCGTCCGGGTCGCGTGGTCTGGCACCGCACCTCGCCGCGTTGCCGAAACGCCCACGTGGCTCCTCCCCCACGCTCGAACAACCTCGCGCGGGGGGACCCCCATCGAGGCCGCTCCGGCGCCTTGCGATGCACGGCACCAGACCACGCGACCTGATCGGACGCTCATAGTGAAAGGACCCCTAAGGCCTGTCCGGCGGATCATGCCGCGGACGCGGGGCCTGGCACGCCGATCTGCGGCGTTGTCGTCGGTTGCCGACTTCCCACTCTCGACTTCGCTCGAGCGGGGGACCCCCATCGCGTCGGCGCCCTCCTCCGCCGTGCAGCCCGACGCACCAGGCCCCGCTCACCTGCGTCGATGAGGTGCCGCGCATTTCCTGCGACGTGATCCGCCGGACAGGCCCTAGCGGTGCCGCCCCCGGCGGTGTCCCCGCCCCGGCTGGTCGGTGCGGTGGGCGAGCAGCCAGGCCACGCCCAGCAGCACGGCACCCGTCAGCCAGAAGAGGATCACCAGCCAGGCGCCCATGGCGCTGTCCGGACCGTCGGTCTCCCGGCACGGCTCCCCGACGCACGGCCCGTTCCCCTCGCCCGCCGCGTCCAGGGCGACCACGAGCCACAGCAGCATCGCCAGGTTGAACGCGATGACGACCCACGTCAGCAGTCGCCCCCGATGACTCCGGCGCGACCGCATCACGAGCCTCCCAACCTCACGAACGGCTCATAAGCCGACGATACGCCCACCGCTCGACGAGGAGCCCTCGCCCGGCGGCCCGGCGGATGAGGTGCTGTGCGCTTTCCGGCCTTCCGCATGTCGGGTGAACAGGCGGGTGGGGCAGGCGAGTTGTGGAGGCGGGCAGGCATGGCGGCGGGCTCAGCTCCGTAGGGTGAGCCGCCACCGCCGCTCCCCGTCGTGCTCTTCGTCGGTCGGTGTCAGTCCGGCAGCCGTGGCCACCGCCTCCGAGGCGAGATGCCCGGGATGGATGTGGGCCACGACCGTCCGTACGGCCTGCCGCCCGAGCTCGTCGACCAGTGCCCGCACCGCCTCCGAGGCGAACCCGCGGCCCTGCCACGGCGTGCCGACCACCCAGGCGATCTCGGCGGTGTGGCCCCGCGTGACCGTCGCCTGGACCGTCCCCACGAGACAGGCCTCCGCGCGCAGCCGCAGCACCCGGTTGTGCCAGGTGACGTCCGGGTCCGGCGAGCCGGCGACGAGCCGCCGGTAGCGCTCTCGCAGGGCGTCGGGGGAGTGGGGGGCACCGCCGATGAAGGCGTGCAGGGCCGGGTCGGACAGGACGACGGCCATCTCCGGGGCGTGCTCGACGCGCAGGGGGAGGAGGTCGAGGCGAGGGGTGGAGAGGAGTTCGGGCACCGGCTCAGCGTAGGTCCCTGAAACGACTTCAGCCGGTGCCTTGTCTCCAAGGCACCGGCTGAAGAATCAGGGTGAGTGACGGGACTTGAACCCGCGGCATCCTGGACCACAACCAGGTGCTCTACCAGCTGAGCTACACCCACCATGTCGGCTGTTCGGATCTCTCCGACCGGCCGAGAAAAAGTGTACAGGGTCCGAAGGGGTGCTCGCGCCCGACTTCTTACTGCGCAGGCAGGACGTACTTTGCGGCGATCTTCTTCGCGGTCTCCGAGTCCGGCCCCGGCTGCGGTACGAAAACGGCCTCGCGGTAGTAGCGCAGTTCCGCGATGGACTCCCGGATGTCGGCGAGGGCGCGGTGGTTGCCGTTCTTGTCCGGGCTGTTGAAGTAGGCGCGCGGATACCAGCGACGGGCCAGTTCCTTGATGCTGGACACGTCGACGATCCGGTAGTGGAGGTAGTCCTCGAGGGTCGGCATGTCCCTGAGCAGGAAGCCGCGGTCCGTGCCGACGGAGTTGCCGCACAGAGGGGCCTTGCCCGGTTCCTTCACGTGCTCGCGCACGTACGCCAGGACCCGCGCCTCGGCGTCCTCGAGCGTCGTGCCCCCGGAGAGCTCGGTGAGGAGTCCGGACGCGGTGTGCATCTGACGCACCACCTCCGGCATCGTCTCCAGCGCCTGGTCCGGCGGGCGGATGACGATGTCCACACCGTCGCCGAGGATGTTCAGCTCGGAGTCGGTGACGAGGGCGGCTACCTCGATGAGCGCGTCGTCGGACAGCGAGAGGCCGGTCATCTCGCAGTCGATCCACACCATGCGATCGTTCATGCGACCACCCTAAGGCTGGCGTGCGCTTTTGTGGTCCCCGGTGTAGCTGTGAGCACTACCGGGGCCGGCTGGGAGCGCGGCCCCAGGCATGGGACGGGCGGGGGCGACGGGGGTGGAATCTCCCCCGGCCGGCCCCCGCCCGTCCGAACCTCACATCCCGCTGCGCTGCCCCGGCAGACTCGCCCGGCTCCCCGCATACGCCTCGCGGCCGTTGTCCGAGGCCGGGCCGAGGGACGCGGACGTCCCGACCGGGCTCGGCGATGGAGTGCGGCGCGTCTGGAGCGGTACCGGGCCGCCGCTGTCGGGGTGCAGCGGCGAGGGCGCGCTCGGCGCAGCGGCCGCACCCTCGGGATCCGGCTGCCGTTCGGCCTGCGGCCGCCGCGCCCGGTAGGCCGCGCGGTACGCGGCCGGCGACGAACCCAGCTGGCGGCGGAAGTGCCCGCGCAGCGCCACCGGTGAGCGGAAGCCGCAGCGGCCCGCGACCTCGTCCACGGAGTAGTCCGACGTCTCCAGCAGCCGCTGGGCCTGCAGCACCCGCTGGGTGATCAGCCACTGCAGCGGGGCGCTCCCGGTGAGGGAGCGGAACCGGCGGTCGAAGGTACGACGGCTCATGTACGCGCGTGCCGCGAGCGTCTCCACGTCGAACTGCTCGTGGAGGTGCTCCAGCGCCCAGGCGACGACCTCGGCGAGCGGGTCGGCGCCGATCTCCTCTGGTAAAGACCGGTCGAGGTAGCGCTCCTGCCCGCCGCTTCGGCGCGGGGGGACCACCAGGCGTCGGGCCAGTGCGCCGGCCGCCTCGTTGCCGTGGTCCGTCCGCACGATGTGGAGACAGAGGTCGATTCCGGCCGCCGTACCCGCGGACGTCAGCACATCGCCGTCGTCCACGAACAGCTCGCGCGGATCCACGTGCACCGACGGGTAGCGCTTGGCGAGCGTCGGTGCGTACATCCAGTGGGTGGTGGCCGGCCGGCTGTCCAGCAGGCCCGCCGCCGCCAGCACGAAGGCGCCGGTGCACAGACCCACTATGCGGGCGCCCTCCTCGTGCGCCCGGCGCAGTGCGTCGAGTGCGTCCTCGGGCGGCGGCGAGGTGATCGAACGCCAGGCGGGCACGACGACGGTGCCCGCTCGTGAGATCGCCTCCAGGCCATGCGGTGCGGTGAGTTCCAGGCCCCCTGTGGTCCGCAGTGGGCCTTCCTCACCGCCGCACACCAGCAGTCGGTAGCGCGGAACGCCGGCGTCCTGGCGGTCGATTCCGAACACCGACAGTGGTATGGAACTCTCGAAGATGGGGCCGCCGCTGAACAGCAGCACCGCGACGATCTCCTTGCGGCGTCGCCCGGAGAGTTTCCGGGCCGCGGCTTCCGGCGCGGCAGTGGAGTCGTGGCTCATACTGCTAAGCCCCCCTCGGTGGTCGCGGCGCCCTGTTCCCTTCGGGTCTGTCGCTCCAACACGTTTCCCCTCGGTCCTGCACGAGTCCCCCGCCGTAAGACAGTCAAGATCGAATCTACTGCGTCGCGTGGTGCCGGGGAGACCAGTTGGGCATCCGGCACATTGTCGACTTGGCAACTTGGCGTGAAGCATTCGATCACGAAGCGTTGCACTCGTGGGGCGTGCAGGGAAGTGCGCCTTGTCGCCGTGGCCAATCCACGTAGGGTGCGCGGTGCCCCTCAGACCCTTTCCGTGCAGGTGGAACGGGGGTTGGGGGGTGGTCGGGGCAAGGGACGCGCGCTATCCGGAAGTTGGCTGAAAAGAGTCGGGCGCGTGCGCTGAAACCGGTCAGGCGACCGGTGTATTTCCCCCGCTGTGACGTCCGCCTCTGCGGGTCCCCGATCCGGTCCTGTGGCGGCGGCCACAACGCGGTGTGCGCTCCTCGGCGAGCATGCGTGCCGCACCGCGCTCCGACTGGCGCAGGAGGATACGGCAGACCGCGGTGACGGCGGCGAGGCCGAGGGCCGTGCCCGTGGCGCCGGCGAGGGAGGTGCCGTACCAGAGGAGGACCACGGGCACCACGACACAGCTGAAGGCCGCCCAGCGGACGACGTCGGTCGAGGAGTCCCGGGCGGGGGGTCGTGGTCCGGACATGGCGTGCTCCCTGTGGCGTGGCTCAGGGGGTTCAACGCGTGTTCGATCGGTCGGTCACTGTGCGTCCGGGTGTGAGCACGACAGTCCGGCCGGTGGGTGAGCCTTGTGCAAACCGGCTGTACAGCGCAGCAACCATTGCGTTAAGGGCGCCCCTCGTGCATGCTCCCTGGAACCCCCACGTACGGGGGGCGCGATCTGGGCTAAGGAGGCGTGCCGCCGTACCCTTGGGGGTATGGGGTTGGGAAGAGGATTCCCGGACACAGACTCCGCCGCACACTGTCGGCCCACCCATAAAAGGATCACAACGCCGAGACAGCCATGGCCGGTCACGAATTCTTCGAACCCGCGGACCGCAAGCGGCCCGTCGCCGACCACACGGCGGCCGAGCCCCTGGCGGCGGAAGAGCCACGCCAATCCTGCGACCCCGCCTTCAAGCACGGCGTCGTGGTGGGCTTCGACGGCTCCACGTCCAGTGAGCGCGCCCTCGCGTACGCCATCGGTATGGCCCATCGCTCCGGGTCGGGCCTGATCATCGTCCACGTCGCCAACCGGCTGCCCACCACCGTGTGGGCGGGCTGCGAGCCACCGGTCTTCGTCGACGTGCCCGATCACCGCACCGAGGTTCTCGGTCTCGAGCTCGCCTGCGCGGAGTACCTCGCGGAGGTGCCCTGGATCCTCGTCGAGCGCGGCGGCGACATCTGTCACGAGCTCGAGGAGGTCGGGCGGGAGTACGAGGCGGACGCGATCGTCGTCGGCTCGACCCACGGCCTCGTCGGACGCATCTTCGGCTCCGTCGCCGGGCGGCTCGCCAAGCGGGCCAAGCGGCCGGTCGTCGTCATCCCGTAACTCGTCGTCCCCCCAGGTCGGATGCACCGCAGGACGGCCCAACTCCCTTGTGCAGCGCATAAATCTACTGGCGCGTAGAGGTGTTTGTGCCCTTGTGAAGGGCATATATCGGTCACCGCACAACTGCACATGCATGAAGGGAGCCCGCCGTGGACAACGACGTCTCTGCGGGAAGCACCACCACGACCCTCGGCCGACTCGCGCTCGGTGTCACCCTGTTGGCCGTGGGCCTCGGGTACACCGGCGTGATCGACGGCGTGACGGCGGCCGACGCCGTGTCAATTGCCCAGTACGTGGGCGGAGTCGCCCTCTTCGTCGCCGGCCTCATGGCGTTCCGCGACGGTGACCTGGCCGGTGGTACGGCGTTCTCGGCGCTCGGCGCGCTCTGGTTCACGTGGGCCGTCTCGGCGCCGGTCTCCGACAATGCGGCCGGACTGTTCCTGCTGCTCTTCGCCCTCGTGGCGCTGTCTCTCACGGTCGCCGCGGGCGACCGACTCGCCAAGGGCACCTACGGGTTGTTCGTCGTGTCGCTGGTGCTGCTCGCCGTCGCGAACTTCGCTGACAGCGGGAGTCTCGCCAAGGCCGGCGGCTGGTTCGCCGTGGCGGCGGGCGCGGTGGCCTGGTACGCGGCGACGGCGGCTCTCGCCCACTGGCCGACTGCTGTTCCGCGACGCGCTGCTCGCCGGGGCGTGACGGCCACCGGTTAGCTGCGCCGGCTGGGGGTTGGGCGGCCCCCGGCGACAGAGACGGCCCCCCACGTGCAGGTGGCACACGTGGGGGGCCGTCTTGTTCGTCGTGCCCCCGCGGGTGTGTGGGGGCTGGTCGCGCAGTTCCCCGCGCCCCTTTGGGGCGCTTAGGGGTCCTTTCACTATGCCCGTCCGGGTCGCGCGGCCTGGCACCGCACCTCGCCGCGTTGCCGAAACGCCCACGTGGCTCCTCCCCCACGCTCGAACAACCTCGCGCGGGGGGACCCCCATCGAGGCCGCTCCGGCGCCTTGCGATGCACGGCACCAGACCACGCGACCTGATCGGACGCTCATAGTGAAAGGACCCCTTACTCCACCGTTACCGACTTGGCGAGGTTCCTCGGCTTGTCGATGTCCCTGCCCAGGGCCAATGCCGTGTGGTAGGCGAGGAGTTGCAGGGGGATGCCCATGAGGATCGGGTCCAGCTCGTCCTCGTTCTTGGGCACGATGATCGTCTGGTCGGCCTTCTCCTGGTTCTGGTGGGCGACCGCGAGGATCCTGCCGCTGCGGGCCTTGATCTCCTCCAGGGCGGCGCGGTTCTTCTCGAGGAGGTCGTCGTCGGGGACGATCGCGACGGTCGGCAGGGCCGGCTCGATCAGGGCCAGCGGGCCGTGCTTGAGCTCGGAGGCCGGGTAGGCCTCGGCGTGGATGTAGGAGACCTCCTTGAGCTTCAGGGAGGCCTCACGGGCCACCGGGTAGCCCCGGACACGGCCGATGAAGAGCATCGAGCGGGCCTCGGCGTACTCCGCGGCCAGCTTCTTGATCTCGTCCTCCTGCTCCAGCATCTCGGAGATCTGCGCGGGCAGCTTGCGCAGGCCCTCGATGATCCGCTTGCCGTCCCGGACGGAGAGGTCACGGGTGCGGCCCAGGTGCAGGGCGAGCAGCGCGAAGGCGACCGTGGTGTTCGTGAAGCACTTCGTCGAGACCACGCAGACCTCGGGGCCCGCGTGGACGTACACGCCGCCGTCGGCCTCGCGGGCGATCGCCGAGCCGACCACGTTCACCACGCCGAGGACCCGCGCGCCCTTGCGCTTCAGCTCCTGGACGGCGGCCAGCACGTCGTACGTCTCACCGGACTGGGAGACGGCGATGTAGAGGGTGTCGGGGTCGACGACCGCGTTGCGGTAGCGGAATTCCGAAGCCGGCTCGGCGTCGGCGGGGATGCGGGCCAGCTCCTCGATCATCTGGGCGCCGATCATGCCCGCGTGGTACGAGGTGCCGCAGCCGAGGATCTTCACGCGGCGGATCTGGCGTGCCGCGCGGGCGTCCAGGTTCAGGCCGCCGAGGTGCACGGTGGAGAAGCGGTCGTCGATGCGGCCGCGCAGCACGCGGTCCACGGCGTCGGCCTGCTCGTGGATCTCCTTGTGCATGTACGTGTCGTGGCCGCCCATGTCGTACGAGGCGGCCTCCCACTCCACGGTGGTGGGCTCGGCCGTCGTGCGGGTGCCCTCGGTGGTGTAGGTGCGGAAGTCGTCGGCCTTGAGGGTGGCCATCTCGCCGTCGTCGAGGGTGACGACCTGCCGGGTGTGGGCGACCAGGGCGGCGATGTCCGAGGCGACGAACATCTCCTTCTCGCCGATGCCGAGGACGACCGGGGAGCCGTTGCGGGCGACCACGATCCGGTCGGGGAAGTCGGCGTGCAGGACGGCGATGCCGTACGTGCCCTCGATGACCCGCAGCGTGTCGCGGACCTTGTCCTCCAGCTTCTCGGCCTGCGAGCGGGCGATGAGGTGGACGAGGACCTCGGTGTCGGTCTCGGAGAGGAACTCGACGCCGTCCGCTTCCAGCTTGCGGCGCAGGTCGGAGGCGTTGTCGATGATGCCGTTGTGGACGACGGCGACCTTGCCCTCGGCGTCGAGGTGCGGGTGGGCGTTCACGTCGGAGGGGGCGCCGTGGGTGGCCCAGCGGGTGTGGGCGATGCCGGTCGTGCCCTTGAAGCGGGCCGGGACCTTGGCCTCCAGGTCCCGGACCCGGCCCTTGGCCTTGACCATCTTCAGGCCGGCCGCCTTCGGGGAGGTGACGACGATGCCCGCCGAGTCGTAGCCGCGGTACTCCAGGCGCTGCAGGCCCTCCAGGAGGAGGGGGGCGACGTCACGCTTCCCGATGTATCCGACGATTCCGCACATATATACGTATTCCTCAGGTTGGGCCCGGTGGAAGGCGGCCGGCTCGGCTCAGCCGTAAACGATCCGCCGCAGCTGCCGGAGCGTGAGCTCCGGCGGCGCCACCGTGCGATATTTCAGGTCCGCCTCGATCCGTCCGAAGATCTCCGCGTTCACCAGGCCCTGTGCCTGGAGCTCGCGGTGGCGGCGACGGACGTACTCCTCGGTCGTCTCGTCGAAGAAGGCGAGCACGTCCTGGACCACCCGCAGTGCCTCGCCCCGGCTCAGGGGCGTGGACCGCGTCAGGTGATCAACAAGTTCGTCGTGCACCCGGTAGATCCTGAGGTATCGGCGGCACTTTCGCAACAAACCTGCCCGATTTCGGGCAGAGGCTTGTGGGGACTCTTTGGGAGAACGTTGAAGCTGTCATGAGTCCCTGTTCGTGAACCGTCCATTCCGCGTCCGGCAACCCGTTGCCTGAGCAGACGAGTTTCAGACGCTATGGACATTCCTCGCATGGGAGTACCCGAGCAGCTCGCCGAGCGCATGAGCATGGCCGAGCAGCACGCATACCTGCACGCCAGATTCTCGCGGCGCACGATGATCAGGGGCGGCGCGGTCACCCTGGGCGCCGTCGCGGGCGGCGCGTTCGTGCCGGGTGCCACCGCACAGGCGGCGACCCGGGCCGCCGCCCCGGCCGTCACCCGCGCCGAGAGCGTCGACGGCGCCCTCGTCGCTCCCTTCGGCCGCCACCTCGCCTACGGCAGTGACCCGCGCACCGAGATGAGCGTCTCCTGGCAGGTCCCGGTCGCCGTGCGGAAGCCCTTCATCCGGATCGGCGCCCGGCCCTGGGACCTCTCCCGCAAGATCGAGGCCGAGGTGCGCACCCTCTACACCCCGGCCGGCGTCGGGGCGAGCGGCGACCACACGCAGTACTACCTGCACGCCGAGCTCACCCACCTCAGGCCCGGCAGCACCTACTACTACGGCGTCGGCCACCAGGGCTTCGACCCCGCCCAGCCGCACCTCCTCGGCACCCTCGGCACCTTCACCACCGCCCCGGCCCACAAGGCGCCGTTCACCTTCACCGCCTTCGGCGACGAGGGCGTCGGCTACCACGGCCTCGCCAACAACAGCCTGCTGCTCGGCCAGAACCCCGCCTTCCACCTGCACGCCGGCGACATCGCCTACGCCGACCCGGCCGGCCAGGGAAAGAGTGCCGACACCGGCTTCGACTCACGCGTGTGGGACCAGTTCCTCGCCCAGACCGAGTCGGTTGCGGGGTCCGTCCCGTGGATGCCGGCGTACGGCAACCACGACATGGAGGCCTGGTACTCGCCGAACGGCTACGGCGGCGAGGACGCCCGCTGGAACCTGCCGGACAACGGGCCCGACAAGAAGAACCTCCCGGGCGTCTACTCCTTCGTCCACGGCAACACCGCGGTCATCTCGCTCGACGCCAACGACATCTCCTTCGAGATCCCGGCCAACCTCGGCATCTCCGGCGGCACCCAGACCACCTGGCTTCAGGCGCAGCTCAAGAAGTACCGCGCGTCCAGGGACATCGACTTCGTCGTCGTCTTCTTCCACCACTGCGCCTACTGCACCTCCACCGCGCACGCCTCGGAGGGGGGCGTGCGCCAGGAGTGGGTGCCGCTGTTCGAGAAGTACACCGTCGACCTGGTGATCAACGGCCACAACCACCAGTACGAGCGCACCGACGTCATCAAGGCGGGCGCGGTCACCAGGAAGCTCCCGATCGGCGGCACGGCGTACCCCGAGACGGACGGCGTGGTGTACGTGACGGCGGGCGCGGCGGGCCGCAGCCTGTACGCCTTCAGCGCCCCGCTGTCGTACGAGGGCCACGAGAACGACGTCGAGTCCGTGTCCTCGTTCGTCAACGTCAAGGAGGGCAAGCAGGACGAGACCGTCACCTGGTCCCGGGTCCGCTACCTCGACTACTCCTTCCTGCGCGTGGACGTCACCCCGGCCGCCAGGGGCCGTACCGCCACGCTGACCGTGCGGGGCATCGCGGAGACCGGCGAGGAGGTGGACCGCTTCACGGTGGCGCGGACGGCGAAGTGACCCGGCAACCCGCTACATCCGTTTGAGGATCGCCTGCTTGGCCATCGTGAACTCCTCCTCCGTCAGCACGCCCGTGCGGTGCAGTTCGCCGAGCTCGCGCAGCCGTCGCAGGAGGGCGTCGTGGCCGTCCTCGGCGGCGGGCGCGGTCAGTTCCCTGGCCTCCGGCGGCCGGACGTCCCTGGGGGCGGCCGCCGCCGGATGCGGGAGCCGGGCCTGGACGGCCGCCGCGACCAGGGCCATCAGCGGGTCCTTCTTGAAGCCCCACAGCTCCACGGCGTTGGGGTCGTACTTGGGCGGGGCCTTGGTCGGGGCGTTCTTCACGCTGAAGCGGAGGTGGCCGTTGTCCAGGCCGATCGCCGGATGCCACTCCACGGCGGTGAGGTCGGTGACCGCGAGGGTGCGGGGGCCGGCGGCGGCCTTGGCGTCCTCCGTCTTCCAGTTCCAGTCCAGCCGGATCAGCTCGCCGTCGAAGCTCACGGTGCCGTCCCCGGCGGACACGGACAGCGGCAGCGCCGGGCCCGGCAGCAGATAGGCGTCGACCGGGTCGGCCGGCACCTGGTCCAGGAGCAGGGCACCGCGGACCTCGTCCACGAGGTACTCGGCGACGCCGTACCGGTCCGACTCGACGACCAGCTGGTACGGGTCGTGCGGTTCGGTGAGCCGGCCGCCGGTCGCGTGCAGCAGCGGGTCGGAGCCGTCG
This sequence comes from Streptomyces sp. NPDC033131, assembly GCF_055578365.1. NCBI lineage: Bacteria > Bacillati > Actinomycetota > Actinomycetes > Kitasatosporales > Streptomycetaceae > Streptomyces > Streptomyces sp. NPDC033131. The sequence goes on along the minus strand of NZ_JBVIPA010000003.1, from coordinate 207,477 downwards.
CGCAGCCGCAGCCGCAACCGTCCCGTCTTCTTGCCCTGTTCGAAGGAGATACCGGCCAACGCGCCGAGCGGGACGACGAGTTCGCCCAGCGTCCTGCGGAGCAGGCTGACGTTCTTGTCCCGTCCGGGGGTCAGCCGCAGGGCGTCGCCGTCGAAGACCCAAGTGCCGTCTTTCTGGAGGATTTCCGCCATGGGGGGATTGTTTCACTGGTTTCGAGGGAGAGTTGGTCCATACCTGTTCGGCTCAAGGAAGGGACCGTAGGTGAGACAGCACCACAGAACGACCCGCCTTCTCGGCTCGCTGCTGCTCGTCGCGGCGGCGGGTGTCTCCGCCGTCGGCGCGACCCCGACCACCGCCGCGCAGCACGCCCGGCCGCTCGACCGGATCGTCCCGGCCCCCGCCTCGGTCACCCCCGGCGGATCGCCGTACCGCCTCACCCGGGACACGCACATCCGCGTCGACGACAACCGCGAGGGCCGCCGCATCGGCGCCTACCTCGCGGACGTCCTGCGCCCCTCGACCGGCTACCGTCTGCCCGTCACCACGCACGGCAAGGGCGGTATCCGGCTGCGCCTGGCCAAGGGCCCGTTCGGGGCCGAGGGCTACCGCCTCGACAGCGGCGGCAAGGGCGTCACCATCACGGCGGCCGAGCCCGCGGGGCTCTTCCACGGCGTGCAGACCCTGCGCCAGCTCCTCCCGGCGGCCGTCGAGAAGGACTCCGTCCAGCCCGGACCGTGGCTGGTCGCGGGCGGCACGATCACCGACACCCCCCGCTACGGCTGGCGCGGCGCGATGCTCGACGTCTCCCGGCACTTCTTCACCGTCGACCAGGTCAAGCGCCACATCGACCAGTTGGCCCTCTACAAGATCAACAAGCTGCACCTGCACCTCAGCGACGACCAGGGCTGGCGCATCGCCGTCGACTCCTGGCCGCGCCTGGCGACCCACGGCGGCTCCACGCAGGTCGGCGGCGGCCCCGGCGGCCACTACACCAAGGCCGACTACCGGGAGATCGTCGGCTACGCGGCCTCCCGCTTCCTGGAGGTCGTCCCCGAGATAGACATGCCGGGCCACACCAACGCGGCCCTGGCCTCCTACGCCGAGCTCAACTGCGACGGCGTCGCACCCCCGCTCTACACCGGCACCGAGGTCGGCTTCAGCTCGCTGTGCGTGGACAAGGAGATCACGTACGACTTCGTGGACGACGTCATCCGGGAACTCGCCGCCCTCACCCCGGGCCGTTACCTCCACATCGGCGGCGACGAGGCGCACTCCACCAGCCACGAGGACTACGCGCGGTTCATGGACCGGGTGCAGCCGATCGTCGCCGAGTACGGCAAGACGGTGGTCGGCTGGCACCAGCTGACCGGCGCGACCCCGGCGAAGGGGGCGCTCGCCCAGTACTGGGGCCTGGACTCGACCGGCGCCGAGGAGAAGGCGCGGGTCGCCGAGGCGGCGCAGAGCGGGACCGGGCTGATCCTCTCGCCCGCCGACCGGATCTACCTCGACATGAAGTACGACGAGGACACCCCGCTGGGGCTGTCCTGGGCGGGCTACGTCGACGTGAAGCGGTCCTACGACTGGGATCCGGGCACCTACCTGCCGGGGGCGCCGCCCGAGGCGGTGCGTGGCGTCGAGGCGCCGTTGTGGACCGAGACGATCGTGACCGGCGAGAACGTCGAGTACATGGCCTTCCCGCGGCTCGCGGGCGCCGCCGAACTCGGCTGGTCGCCGGCCGCCACGCACGACTGGGACGGCTACCGGGTGCGGCTGGCGGCGCAGGGGCCGCGCTGGGACGCCCTGGGGATCGGGTACTACCGGTCACCGCAGGTCCCCTGGCCCGCCGGGTAGCACGGGCACGACGACGGGCACCCCGGAGGACCGTACTCCGAGGTGCCCGTCTGTCTGCGGGGACGGGGCGGTGGCTACAGCCCCGCGATGGGGTTCTCCAGCTCGCCGATCAGCTGGAGGGCGCCGGCCGGGTCCGCGAGGTCCACCATCTGCTCGTTGTTGCGCAGTTGGAGGCGGTTGAGGCAGGACAGCGCGAACTCGGGGGCGAACATGTCGTACTGCTTGAACTTGTCGCCGAGTTCGGGCACCGAGCGCTGGTAGTCGCGGGTCACCTCCGCGACCGTGCGCCAGAAGTCGTCCTCCTCCAGGATCCCCTCGGTGGCGAGGTTCGCGGCGAGGAAGCGGAAGAAGCAGTCGAAGACGTCCGTGAAGACCGACAGGAGTTTCTTGTCGTCCGGGACCTCGACGCGCAGCCGCTCCACCGTCGGCGGCAGCACCGCCTCCGGGTCCATGACGGCGATCTCCTCGGCGATGTCCTTGTAGATCGCGCGCTGCACCACGCCGTCCTTCAGAACCAGGATCACGTTCTCGCCGTGCGGCATGAACACCAGGTCATAGGCGTAGAAGCTATGGAGGAGCGGGGTGAAGTAGGCCCGCAGGTAGCGCTGCAGCCACTCCTTCGGCGTCAGACCGGACTGTTCGATCAGCGCGCCCGCGAAGGACGCGCCCTCGTGGTCCACGTGGACCAGGGAGGCCATCGTCGCGAGGGACTCGCCGTCCCGGAGGGAGGACACCGGGCTCTCGCGCCACAGCGCGGCGAGCATTTTGCGGTACGGCGAGTAGCGGTCCGTCGCCTGCTCGTACTCCAGGTGCCGGTAGCCCACGGCCGCCCGCTCCCGGATGATCGTGAGGCCGGTCGACTTCAGCACCGGGTCGCCCTCGATGAGCTGGGCGAGCCAGTCGTTGATCGCCGGGGTCGCCTCCATGTAGGCGGCCGAGAGTCCACGCATGAAGCCCATGTTGAGCACGGACAGGGCCGTCTTCACGTAGTGCTTCTCGGGGTGCGACGTGTTGAAGAAGGTCCGGATGGACTGCTGGGCCAGGTACTCGTCGTCGCCCTCGCCCAGGCACACGAGGTGACCACGGGCGACCTCGGCGGCGAAGGTGACGGTGAGCTTGTTCCACCACTGCCAGGGGTGGACGGGGATGAGGAGGTAGTCCTCCGGGTCCCGTCCCTGGTCCCTGAGCACCTGGGAGAACCGCTCGACCGTGGCCTCGCCCAGCTCGTCCCGCACGAAGGACTCGTACTCGATCCCCACCCCCGCCGTGAACGCGGCCCGCGAGCGGTGCGCGGCCAGCCACACCAGGCGGACCGGGCTCGCGGTCTCGGGGGCGTACGACAGGTACTCGTGGATGCCGAAGCCGAGCCGCCCGTTGTTGGCGACGAAGCAGGGGTGGCCCTCGGTCATGCCGGTCTCGATGGCCTGGAAGTCGCTGTTCACGAGCTCGGCGACCGGGGTCTGCGGCTTGGTGAGCTTGTAGCAGGTGCCGGAGAGGGTGGAGGAGATCTCCTCCAGGTAGACCGGCAGGATCGCGTCGCTCAGACCGAGGGTCCGCTTGAGCTCGATGAAGAAGTCCAGGGCCGCCAGGGGAAGTTCGTCGCCGTCCCTCGTGCGGGTGATCGAGTCGGCGGCCACCTGCCAGTGGTCGAGGGCGTGGCGGGTGGCGGAGAAGCGGTAGCGGGTCAGGCCGTCGTCACTCCGTACGACGTACTCGTCCCCGCCCCCGTCCTTCTCCGGCGCGATCAGCCGCTCGTGCGCGAACTCGGCCAGCGCCTTGCGGATGAGCAGGCGGTTGGCCGTCTCCCAGCGCTCGGGGGAGAGGTGGGCCACGGCGTCGGCGAGGCTCATGCCGCCACCCCCGTCGCCGCGGCGAACTGTTCCCGGGTGCAGAAGCTCAGCAACGCCCTCTTCTCCGGCTTCTGTATCTCGCGGTCGGGCACGAACCCGACGGCTTCGTTCAGGGCGTGGACGGCCTTGTTGGACACGTCGGGTTCGACGACCACCCGGGCGGTGGCGGGGTCCTCGAAGAGGTGCGCCATCACGGCCGTGATGACCGCGCGGGTGAAGCCGTGCACGGGCCGGTCGGTGGGGGCGACCAGGAAGTGCATGCCGACGTCGCCGGGCTCGGGCTCGTACAGACCGACCAGCTCGTGGTGGGCGGGGTCGTACTTCTCCATCAGGAACGCGGGCACGCCGTCGTGCAGGCCGATCAGCGCGTGCCAGTGCTCGTCGGCGGCGATCTCCATGTACGCGCGCTCGACGTCCTCCAGCCTGGCGTCCTGCATCATCCAGAAGGCCGCCTTCGGGTGGGTGACCCAGGAGTGTACGAGCTCGGCGTCCTTGAGGGGGTCGAGGGGGCGGAGGGTGAGGGTGCCCAGGTCGGTGCGGGTGCGGGTGCCGGTGGTGGGGGTCATGCGGCGAACTCCTGGAACGCGATGGTCTTCTCGACCGGGTAGTACTCGCTGCCGAGCAGCTCTCGGATGATGTAGCTGTTGCGGTACGCGCCCATGCCCAGGTCGGGGCTGGTGATGCTGTGCGTGTGGACGCCGGCGTTCTGCAGGAACACGCCCCGGCCGGTCACGTCGATCGCGTAGTTGCGGGCGACGTCGTAGTTGCCCTGGGAGTCGTAGAGCAGCCGGTCGCGGACGGGCTTGAGGAACTCCGGCTCGGCGTACCTGTAGCCGGTGGCCAGGACCAGTCCCTGCGAGGTCAGCTCGTAGTCCTTCTCCTGCTCCTCCTGGCGGAAGGACAGGGTGTACGTGCCCTTCTCGTACCGGGCGCTGTGCAGGGAGGAGTTGGTGAGCAGCCGGGTGGGCACCGGACCGCCGAGGTTCTTCTGGTAGAGCAGGTCGAAGATCTCGTTGATCAGGTCGCCGTCGATGCCCTTGAACAGGTTCTTCTGCTCGGCCGTGAGGCGGTAGCGGGTCTTCTCCGGCAGCGCGTGGTAGTAGTCGACGTACTCCGGGGAGGTCATCTCCAGCGTGAGTTTCGTGTACTCCAGCGGGAAGAAGCGCGGCGAGCGGGTGACCCAGTTCAGCTGGTAGCCGTGGACGTCGATCTCGCTGAGGAGGTCGTGGTAGATCTCGGCGGCGGACTGGCCGGAGCCGACGAGGGTGATCGACTCCTTCTTCTGCAGCTCCCGCTTGTGCTGCATGTAGCGGGAGTTGTGCAGGAAGTCGCCGCCCAGGCCCTGACAGGCCTCGGGGACGTAGGGCGGGGTGCCGGTGCCGAGGACCAGGCGGCGGGCGCGGAAGGTCTCGCCGGCCGTGGTCCTCACGACGTACAGCTCGTCGCCTTCGTCGTACTGGACGTCCGTGACGGTGGTGTCGAAGCGGACGCAGCTCAGTTTGTTCGCGGCCCAGCGGCAGTAGTCGTCGTACTCGACCCGCAGCGGGTAGAAGTTCTCGCGGATGTAGAACGAGTACAGCCGGCCCTTCTCCTTCAGGTAGTTGAGGAAGGAGTACGGCGAGGTCGGGTCGGCGAGGGTGACCAGGTCCGACATGAACGGGGTCTGGAGGTGGGCGCCCTCCAGGAACATGCCCGCGTGCCACTCGAAGCAGGGCTTCGAGTCCAGGAAGATGCCGTCCAGTTCGTCGATGGGTTCGGTGAGGCAGGCGAGGCCCAGGTTGAACGGGCCGAGCCCGATCCCCACGAAGTCGTAACTGCGGGCGGATTCAGGAAGCGCGGTCAAGGGACTCTCCCAGGTACTGCTCGGCATGGCCGGCGATCAGGTCGAGTACGGCGGCCATGTCGTCGGTCGTCGTCTCGGGATTGAGCAGGGTGAACTTGAGGTAGTGGCGGCCGGCCACCTTGGTGCCCGCGACCACCGCGTCGCCGGAGGCGAACAGGGCCTTGCGGGCGTACAGGTTGGCGCGGTCGATCTCGGCCGGGTCGGTGACGGCGGCCGGGATGTAGCGGAAGACGAGGGTGGAGAGGGTGGGCTCGACCACGACGTCGAAGCGCGGGTCGGCGGCCAGCAGCTTCCAGCCCTCCACCGCCAGGTCGCAGACCTCGTCGAAGAGCTGACCGATGCCGTCGGCGCCCATCACGCGCAGCGTCATCCACAGCTTGAGCGCGTCGAAGCGGCGGGTGGTCTGCAGGGACTTGTCGACCTGGTTGGGGATACGTTCCTGCACCATGCGGCGCGGGTTCAGGTACTCCGCGTGATAGGTGGCGTGGCGCAGGGTGGACGCGTCCCGGACCAGCACGGCGGACGAACTCACCGGCTGGAAGAAGGACTTGTGGTAGTCGACGGTGACCGAGTCGGCGCGCTCGATGCCGTCGATGCGGTCGCGGTACTTCACCGAGGCGAGCAGTCCGCAGCCGTAGGCGGCGTCGACGTGCATCCACACGCCGTACTGGTCGCACAGCTCGGCGATCTCGGGCAGCGGGTCGATGGAGCCGAAGTCGGTGGTGCCGGCGGTGGCGACGACGGCCATGGGGACGAGGCCGTCCTGCCTGCAGCGCTCCAGCTCGCGAGCGAGCGCTACGGTCTGCATGCGCTTGTCGGTATCGACGGGGATCGACACGACGGAGTCCTGGCTGAGGCCGAGCAGTTTCGCGGACTTCTGCACGCTGAAGTGGCTGACCTCGGAGGTGAAGATGCGCAGTGCGGAGAAGGAGGCCGGCCCGTCCCACCCGTCCCGGCCCGGCTTCGCCTCCTCGCGGGCGAGGAGCAGCGCCTGGAGGTTGGACTGGGTGCCGCCGGAGGTGAACACGCCGTCGGCGTTCTCGCCGAGGCCGATGCGGGCGGTGGTCCAGTCGACGAGCTTGCGCTCGATGAGGGTGCCGCCGGCCGACTGGTCCCAGGTGTCCAGGGAGGAGTTGACGGCGGAGAGGACGGCCTCGCCGACCACGGCCGGGATGACGACCGGGCAGTTGAGATGGGCGAGGTAGCGGGGGTGGTGGAAGTAGACCGCGTCCCGGAGGTAGACGTCCTCCAGTTCGTCGAGCACCGCGCCGGTGTCGTGCAGCGGCTTGTCGAGGTCGATCGCGTCGATCGTGGGGGAGAGGGCGTCGACCGTGACGCCGGTGAACGGACGGTTCGTGGTGGCGAGTTTGGCCGCCACCCGCTCTATTCCTTCCGTCACGGAGCGGCGGTAGTGCTCCGCGGTCGTGTCGTTGAGCAGGTGCGAGCGCATGTGCAAGTCCTCCGGTGGGGACAGTCCGTGGGGCGGGGGAGCGGGGCGGAGCCTCGGCTTCAACTTAGGTTAACCTAACCTAAGTAACGTGCACGACACGCGGCCCCTGCCGTGACTGCGGTCACTCTGAACGCAGCCCCGCCTCGGGCGAGTTGGACGTTTCGGTCATTCCTGCTCGCGCAGCTGCTCCTCGGTCAGGCCCTGCCGCCAGTAGCCGACGAAGGTGACTCTGCGGCGGTCGAGCTCGCGCTCCCGCACGAAGTGCCGGCGCAGCTCCTTCACACACCCGGACTCGCCCGCGATCCAGACGTACGGGTGCTCGGCGGGCGGGAGTCGAGTGTCACGCAGGGCGCTGAGGGCCATGGGGGAGCTCTGGGTGCCGCTCTTCTCGTCCTGCACCAGCCAGGTGATCTCGGCGTCCGCCCGCGTCACCACGTCCTGGATGTCAGCGGCGTGCGGGACCTCCAGCCAGACCCGGGCGCTAAGGCCCGCCGGCAGCGACTCGACGATGGAGCAGGCGGCCGGTACGGCGGTCTCGTCGCCCCAGATCACCACCAGGTCGGTGTCTTCGGGCGGGCGGAAACGGATCGCCCGGTTGTCCGCGATCGCCGGGCCGAGCAGGACGACCTGGTCGCCGGCGGCGGCGTCCGCGGCCCACCGGGAGGCGGGGCCGGCCTCGATGGCCGCGTCCGGCTCGACGCCGTGCAGCACGAAGTCGATGTCGATCTCGGCCGTGCGGCCGTAGGCGTCCCGCCGCAGGGCGCGGAGCGTGTACGAGCGCATCACCGCCCTTACGTCGTCCGGGAGTTCGCGCCAGCCCTGCCACCAGCCGTCGCCGAGCTCGATCGGAACCCGGGGCTCCTTCTGGCCGGGGTGCGGGATGAACAGCGACAGGGACTGGTCCCGCCCGTCGGAGTGGAAGTCGCGGAGGTCGGGGCCGTCGAAGGTGACCCGGACCAGGGACGGGCCGAGCCGCCTCGTCCGCACGACCTGGAGGGAGAAGAAACGGAACGGGGCGGCTACGGCGGTGGCCATGGGGTAACTCCTGAATCGACGTCAGGTACAGGTGCCTGGGGGCGCGGGGCTGGGCCGATATGCGGCTTCGCCGCGGGGCGCGACCGGCCACAACCGGCCCGCGGTCACCCGGCAAAGCTCAGCGACCCCTGGTCAGCTGACCTTCTTCGCCTTCTCCAGCGCCTCGGCCAGGCTGGTGAGCAGCGGGGTGCACTTGGCGTAGGACAGGATCGGCTCGGGGGAGCGCGCGATGACCTGGCCGGCCTTGACGGCGGGCAGCTTCTTCCAGGTGGCCTCGGTGATGTCGGCCGGCTGGATGGTCGAGGAGCGGTCGTCCATCATGATGATGTCGGCCTTGTACTTGTCGACGTTCTCCCAGCTCAGCGACTCGAACCAGCCGCCACCGACCTTCTTCGCGCTCTCCGGGGGCTCGACGAAGTTCACGCCGAGGGCCTTGAAGTACTCCAGGTCGATGGAGAGGTTGGTGCCGGAGACGTAGAACAGCTCCGCGCTGGCGGAACCGGCCATCACCTTGATGTCGGGCTTGGCCTTGGCGGCCGCGCGCAGGCGGGTGGCCGCCGCCTCGAAGGCCTTCTTGGCATCCGTCACCTTGGCGGAGGTCAGGTCGCCGCCGAGGGACTCGGCCAGCTGCCACATGCGCTCCAGCGGCTGGGTGAGCTGGCGGTCGTAGACGGAGATGCCGACGCTCGGGGCGAGCTGGGCGATCTTGTCCTTCGACGCCTCGGGGACGTACCAGAGGGTGCCGGCGTCGTCGAACAGCGTGGAGATCAGCACGTCGGGCGCGAGGGCCGCGTACTTCTCGACGTTGAACTGGTCCCAGGCGTTGCCGAGGACGGTGAGCTTGCTGATGTCCATGTCGCCGGCCTGGACGTCGGCCTTGCCGTCCGCGGTCTTGGTGGGGCCGAAGACGCCCTTGACCGAGATGCCGTAGTCGTAGAGGGCGGCGGCGACGCCGGTGAAGGCGACGATGTTGGCAGGGGCCTTGTCCAGCTTCACGGTCGTGCCGCGGTCGTCCTTGAAGCTCCAGGGGCCGGAGGCCTTCGCGGACGCCGTCGAGTCCGAGCCGCTGCTCTCCGAGTCGCCGTCCCCGCACGCGGCGAGGAAGGCGCCGAGGCCGAGCGCACCCCCGGTGGCGAGTATCCCGCGGCGGGAGAAGTGGGCGGTTGTGGCGTTCGACATGGAATGGGTCTGCTTTCGTGCGTACGGGGGCCACTGGGGGGTCCGCGCCTGCGGGTGGCTGGAATCAGGCTTAGGTTAGCCTAACCTTGCACGCTGTCCAGGGGGCACCCGGTACCTGTTCCCCTGCTGTGGGGGGCGATACCCGGGACTTCTGTGAAGCGAGCCACAAACGCGTGCGGGGTCCCGCGGAACGGCCCCCGCGACATCACGCCGACGAACTCCCGTACGGAGCCCGCCCCTTCGCGCCCTCGGCCTCAGCTTCCCTGGGCGCTCCCCGGCGCCGCCAACCTCGTCTTGGGCGTGGCCGCCGTCGTTTCCCCCGTGGTTTCTCATGCAGTTCGCGAGCAACTACCCCCTGGCGGCTCTGGGCCCCACCAGCCGCGAACCACGGACGACGACGGCACGTTGCCGTGGGCGATTCCGCTAAAGCCCGTCAGAGCCAGTTCACTCGGGGACGTGACCGGAATCCGCTTCAAGCTCGGTTTCGGGTGCGCGGCGAAGGAACCCTGAGGTGTCCAGCTCGAAGTCGAAGGGAGCGGGAACCCGCACGGGCCGCCCGAACGGGACGTTGGTCCGCGACCGGTATCCCTTCGGAGACGGGTCCCAGAAGACCGAGACCTCCTGCACCTGCATGTCGAGCACGAGGTACACCGGCACGATCCGCCCGTACGTGTCCAGCTTGTCGAGCCAGTCCGCATCCTTGGCGGAGTCGGAGGTCAGCTCGGCGACGAGGGAGAGGGCGGCGCCGTCGGCGTGGCGGCCCTCGGCGTCGAACGCGGATTCGTCGGCGACGAAGAGATCGGGGCCGAAACCGCGCTCAGCGGGAGGAAACACGAAGAGGAACGGCGAGGTCTCGGTGACGTGCCCGTCGGGGGCGTGGGCCTCTACCTGTGCGCGCAGCCTGCGCATGGGACGCAGGTAGCGCAGCTTCGACCACGGCGACACGACGATCTTCCCCCGGATGAGCTCGGCCTTGTAGCCGTCAGGTGTGTCCAGTTCCTCGACGATCCGGAGCATGTCTTCGAAGGCTCCGGCCGGAGGAGCGTCTATGGGCGCAGGTCGCTCGGTCATGGCGGGCACCGCGATCATCCATTGATTACAGAGCGTGTCGCTCGCTCCACGATAGCGTCGCCCCGCATCGACCGCCCGCGACTCGGCACCCCTCACGCCGCAGCAACCCGCCCCGCAGCCTCCGGCCCCACCTCACACCACAGCAGCTTCCCGCCGCGCCCGATTGGGGGGCGTACTCCGTCGAGGTCGTCCAGCCGAGGCGGTTGGTCGTCGTCGACTTGGTCGCCAGGCCGTACGCATTGTTCGTGTAGGTGGTCGAGGACGTGTACGGTCGCGGCTCGTCGGGACCGGGCGCCTGCGCCTCGACCCGGAGCGGCTGGCCGGCGGCCGGCCGCTGGAGCGCGGGGTCCACGAAGTGTGGGCGTACGTCCAACTGCTGGGCGTCGACCGGATGGTCCGCATGACCGGCGACGGCACTCCGAGCGCCCCGGCCGCGGGCCCGGCGCTGACCGGCGGGCGGCTCGCTCTCCCGTACTGGACGGCAGGCAGGGGCCAGCTCACCCTCGATCTGGACCAGCGCCTGCGAAGCCTCGGCGCCGACACGACCAGTGCCGCCGCCGGGAACGCCGCGCGCGGCAAGACGTCACTCCCGCTGCCGTACGTGGCGACGGCGGACAGCGCCCCGGTTCCCGTCAAGGCCACCGTGTCCGCCCTGACAGTGGAGGCCAAGCTGACGTCCGGCGCCGACGGAACGGCGCGGCTGCGCCTCCCGGCCCGCCTCAAGCTGCCGACCGGACGTCACGCTGTCACCCTCCCGAAGGCGGACACTCCGGTCGCGTACGCCGTCGTCCGGGACGGGACGCTGCTGCGTCTGGAGGGCCCGGCGTACGAGGCCGGCACCGGGCGCCGGCTCCGGGACGCGGTCGCCGACAACCGTCACGTCCGGCGTGCACGGCGGCGGTTGGGCCGTTAGGGCCGAGTGGACCTCGCCGGCCCGCTTCCGCGCGGACGCGGGCCGGCGCCGGCACTCAGCCCGTCAGGCCCAACTCCCGCGCGATCAGCATGCGCTGGACCTCGCTCGTGCCCTCGCCGATCTCCAGGATCTTGGAGTCGCGCCACATGCGGGCGACCGGGTACTCGTTCATGAAGCCGTAGCCGCCGTGGATCTGGGTGGCGTCGCGGGCGTTGTCCACCGCGATCGTCGAGGAGTACAGCTTCGCGAGCGCCGCCTCCTTCTTGAAGGGCTCGCCCGACACCAGGCGGGACGCCGCGTCGCGCCAGGCGAGGCGGGCGGTGTGGGCCTTCATCTCCATGTCGGCGATCTTGAACTGGATGGCCTGGTTGGCGCCGATGGGGCGCCCGAACGCGTGGCGTTCCTTCGCGTACCTCACCGACTCGTCGACGCAGCCCTGGGCGAGGCCCGTGGCCAGGGCCGCGATGGCGATCCGCCCCTCGTCGAGGATGCGCAGGAACTGGGCGTAGCCCCGGCCCTCCTCGCCCAGCAGGTTCGCCGCCGGGACCCGGACGTCGGAGAACGACAGCTCACGGGTGTCCGAGGCGTTCCAGCCGACCTTCGAGTACGGCGCCGCGACCGAGAAGCCAGGGGTGCCCGAAGGGACGATGATCGCGGAGATCCGCGGACCGCCGTCCGGCTTGCGGCCCGTCACCGCCGTGACCGTGACCAGGCCCGTGACGTCCGTGCCCGAGTTGGTGATGAAGCACTTGGTGCCGTTGATCACCCACTCGTCCGTCTCCGGGTCCAGGCGGGCCGTCGTGCGCGTCGCGCCCGCGTCCGAGCCGCCGTCCGGTTCCGTGAGGCCGAACGCGCCGAGCATCTCGCCCGTGCACAGACGGGGCAGCCACTCCCGCTTCTGGGCCTCCGTGCCGTACAGGTGGATCGGCATCGCGCCCAGCGAGACGCCCGCCTCCAGCGTGATCGCCACCGACGAGTCGACGCGCGCCAGTTCCTCCAGCGCGATACCGAGGGCGAGATAGTCGCCGCCCATGCCGCCGTACTCCTCCGGGAACGGCAGCCCGAACAGGCCCATGCGGCCCATCTCGCGGACGATCTCGTACGGGAACTCGTGCCGCTCGTAGAAGTCGCCGATCTTGGGGGCGACGACGTCGTGCGCGAACTCCTCGACTGTGCGCCGGAGTTCCTCCAGCTCGGGGGAGAGACGGTGGTCCATGGCAGGTCACTGCTCCTTGGGGTCCTTGTGGGACAAGGCTCGGACGGTACGAGAAGGGCTGGGTCGGCCCAGTTGTGCGGCCATCCACGCGCTCGTGGCGACGAGGTGGCCGAGGTCGACCCCGGTGTCGATGCCGAGGCCCTGAAGCATCCACACGAGGTCTTCGGTGGCGAGGTTGCCGGTCGCGGACTTCGCGTACGGGCAGCCGCCGAGGCCGCCCGCCGAGGCGTCGACCGTGGTGACGCCGTACTGGAGCGCCGCCAGGGTGTTGGCGAGCGCCTGGCCGTACGTGTCGTGGAAGTGCACGCCCAGCGCGCCCGTGGGGACCCGCTGTTCGGTGAGCTCGGTGAGCAGTGCGAGGACGTGGCCCGGCGTCGCCACGCCGATCGTGTCGCCCAGGCTCAGCTCGTCGCAGCCCATGTCGAGGAGGGCCCGGCAGACCCGGACGACCTGCGGGACCGGCACCGCCCCCTCCCACGGGTCGCCGAAGCACATCGACAGGTAGCCGCGCACGTGGACGTCCTGTGCCTTCGCACGTGCCACCACCGGCTCGAACATCGCCAGTGCCTCGTCGACCGTGCGGTTGAGGTTGGCCTTGGCGAAGGACTCGGTGGCGCTGGCGAAGACGGCGACCCGGCGGGCGCCCAGCGCGAGGGCCCGGTCCAGGCCGCGATCGTTCGGCACGAGGACCGGGAGCGCCACCTCCAAGTCGCTGACGAGCGGGAACAGGTGCTCCGCGTCGGCCAGTTGGGGCACCCACTTCGGGTGGACGAAGCTGGTCGCCTCGATCGTCGTCAGGCCCGCGTCGGCCAGCCGACGGACGAACTGAGCCTTGACCTCCGTGGGGACGGTGCTCTTCTCGTTCTGCAGGCCGTCCCGGGCACCGACCTCGTGGATGCGGACACGGGCGGGCAGGCCCGGGGCCGGTACGACCATGGGCAGGCCGCGTTCGGGAGTGCTCATGCGGTCTCCTCCTCCGCCGGGGTGATGACGGCCAGCACCTGGTCCATGGCGACCGTCGACCCCGGCGCCACGTCCAGTTCGGCGACCGTGCCGGCGTGCGGGGCGGAGATGACGTGCTCCATCTTCATCGCCTCGACGACCAACAGGCTCTGCCCGGCGCTCACCTCGTCGCCCACGGCGACCTTCACGACGGTGACCGTGCCGGGCATGGGCGCGGTCAGCGAGTCGGCGCCCGCGTGCCCGGCCCGGTTGAGGGAGGCGGCGACCGGGTCGTGGTCGCGCACCTGCCAGGCGTCGCCGTCGCGGCCCAGCCAGGTGCCGCCCGGCAGCGCGGCGAAGGTGTGGGCGACGCCGTCGAGGTGGACGGTGAAACGGGCGTCACCGCCGGGGCCCGGGGGCGGTCCGGCGCGCACCGGGAGGGGCACGTCCGCGCCGTCGGGGAGCACTTCCGCCCCGCCGTCCGGCGTGCTGCGCACCCGGACGGTGCACGGGTCGTGCCCGGCCACCCGCAGGTGGTGCGCCGTCCACGCCCGTTCCCCGCCCAGGCGCCAGCCGGTGGTGGCCGAGAACGGGTCGATCCAGCCGCTCCCCTGTGCGGTCTCCTCCGGACCGAGGGCGGCCTGGCGCAGCAGTGCCGCCGCCGCGTAGACCTCCCGCGGCACGTCGGCCGGGACGAGTCCTTCGGCCTCCCGCTCCACCAGCCCCGTGTCCAGCTCGCCCGCCACCACCGCCGGATGCGCGAGCAGCCGCCGCAGGAACCCGGCGTTGGTCGGCACGCCCAGCGTGACCGTCTCCGCGAGGGCCGCCCGGAGCTTCCTGAGCGCGGTCGCCCGGTCCGGGCCGTACGCGATCACCTTGGACAGCATCGGGTCGTACAGGCTGCCGACCTCGGTGCCCTCGCTGAGCCCGGAGTCGGTGCGGATCCCGTCGCCCTGCGGCTCGCTCAGCCTCAGCAGCGTGCCGCCGGAGGGGAGGAACCCGCGCGCGGGGTCCTCGGCGCAGATACGGGCCTCGACGGCGTGCCCGGTGAGCTCGACGTCCTTCTGCCCGAAGGGCAGCGGCTCGCCCGCAGCGACCCGCAGTTGCCACTCCACCAGGTCGAGGCCGGTGACCAGCTCGGTGACCGGGTGTTCCACCTGGAGGCGGGTGTTCATCTCCATGAAGTAGTACGAGGACGGGTCGTTCCCGGGGACGATGAACTCGACCGTGCCCGCGCCCGCGTACCCGCACGAACGCGCCGCCTGGACCGCCGCCTCGCCCATCGCCGCGCGGGTCTCCTCGTCGAGGAGCACGCTGGGCGCCTCCTCGATGATCTTCTGGTGGCGGCGCTGGAGGGAGCACTCGCGCTCGCCGAGATGGACCACGTGCCCGTGGCCGTCCGCCAGGACCTGGATCTCGATGTGCCGGGGCCGGTCGACCCACCGCTCGACGAGGAGCGTGTCGTCACCGAAGGAGGCGCGGGCCTCGCGGCGGGCGGCGGCGATCTCGTCGGCGAGCACCGCGGCATCGCGCACCAGCCGCATGCCCTTGCCGCCGCCGCCCGCGCTCGGCTTCAGCAGCACCGGCATGCCGATCTCTTGGGCGGCGTCGGCCAGTTCGGCGTCGGTGAGTCCGCTGCCACTGGATCCGGGGACGACCGGCACGCCGGCCGCCCGCACCGTCTCCTTGGCGCGGATCTTGTCGCCCATGAGCGCGATCGCCTCGGCCGGCGGCCCGACGAAGACGAGCCCGGCGTCGGCGCACGCGCGCGCGAAGCCGGCGTTCTCGGCGAGGAAGCCGTAGCCGGGGTGGACGGCCTGGGCGCCGGTGCGGGCGGCCGCCGCCAGCAGCCGCTCGGCGGACAGATAGCTCTCGGCGGCCGGCGCGGGACCGATCCGTACGGCCGTGTCGGCCTCCCGGACGTGCCGCGCGTCCGCGTCCGCGTCGGAGAAGACGGCCACCGAGCGCACGCCGAGCGACCGCAGCGTACGGATGACGCGGACGGCGATCTCGCCCCGGTTGGCCACAAGCACTGTGTCGAACATCGTGTGGAAGTCCCTCACATCCGGAAGACGCCGAACTGGGGGTCACCCAGCGGGGCGTTCGCACAAGCGGTCAGAGCCAGTCCCAGCACCTGCCGGGTGTCGAGCGGGTCGATGACCCCGTCGTCCCACAGGCGGGCGGTGGCGTAGTAGGCGTTGCCCTGGCGCTCGTACTGCGCGCGGATCGGTGCTTTGAAGGCCTCTTCCTCCTCCGCGGGCCACATCTCCCCGCGGGCCTCCGACTGGTCGCGCTTGACGGTCGCGAGGACGGAGGCGGCCTGTTCGCCGCCCATGACCGAGATCTTGGCGTTGGGCCACATCCACAGGAAGCGGGGGGAGTAGGCCCGGCCGCACATGGAGTAGTTCCCCGCGCCGTACGACCCGCCGACCACGACGGTCAGCTTCGGCACGCGCGTGCACGCCACCGCCGTCACCATCTTGGCGCCGTGCTTGGCGATGCCGCCGGCCTCGTAGTCCTTGCCGACCATGAAGCCGGAGATGTTCTGCAGGAAGAGCAGCGGGATCCCGCGCTGGTCGCACAGCTCGATGAAGTGGGCGCCCTTCTGGGCGGACTCGGAGAACAGGATGCCGTTGTTGGCGACGATCCCGACCGGGTGGCCGTGGACGCGGGCGAAGCCGGTGACGAGGGTCTGCCCGAACTCGGACTTGAACTCGGCGAAACGGGAACCGTCGACCACGCGCGCGATGATCTCGCGCACGTCGTAGGGGGTGCGGGAGTCGGCCGGCACCGCGCCGTACAGCCCGTACGGGTCGACCTTCGGTTCGGTCGCCTCGGTCACCTTCCAGGGCAGGGGGCCGCGCCCGGGGAGCGTGGCGGCGATGGTCCGCACGATCCGCAGGGCGTGCGCGTCGTCCTCCGCGAGGTGGTCGGTGACGCCGGACACGCGCGCGTGCACCTCTCCGCCGCCGAGCTCCTCGGCGGTGACGACCTCGCCGGTGGCGGCCTTCACGAGCGGGGGACCGCCGAGGAAGATGGTCCCCTGGTTACGCACGATCACGGCCTCGTCGCTCATCGCGGGGACGTACGCCCCGCCGGCCGTGCACGAGCCGAGCACCGCGGCGATCTGCGGGATCCCCGCCCCCGACATCCGGGCCTGGTTGTAGAAGATCCGCCCGAAGTGCTCCCGGTCGGGGAACACCTCGTCCTGCATGGGCAGGAAGGCGCCGCCGGAGTCCACGAGGTAGAGGCACGGGAGGCGGTTCTCCAGCGCCACCTCCTGCGCGCGCAGGTGCTTCTTCACCGTCATCGGGTAGTACGTCCCGCCCTTGACGGTGGCGTCGTTGGCGACGATCACGCACTCGCGTCCGGCGACCCGGCCGATCCCGGCGATGACACCGGCGGCCGGTGCCTGTCCGTCGTACATCCCGTCGGCCGCGAGGGGCGCCAGCTCCAGGAAGGGGGAGCCCGGGTCGAGGAGCGTGTCGACCCTGTCCCGGGGCAGCAGCTTCCCGCGCGCGGTGTGCCGTGCCCGCGCCTTCTCACCACCGCCCAGCCGGGCCGCGGCCAGCTTGCCGCGCAGCTCCTCGACGAGTGCGAGGTGGGCTTTCTCGTTGGCCCGCCAGGCCTCCGACGCGGGATCTTCCCCCACGCTCGAAAGGACTCGCGCGGGGGGACCCCCATCGCTCGTCAGCTCCGCTGCCTCGTGCATTCTGCGGTCCCCTCACCCAGCGATCGACTGTTAATGAGCGTTAACCATTTCCATCAGGTTAACGACCGCTAACCTCCCTGTCTAGAATTACTTCCATGGCCACCAGAACCGACGCCCCCACCCGCCGCGAGCAGATCCTCAAAGAGGCTGCGCGGCTGTTCGCCGAACGCGGTTTCCACGGCGTCGGTGTCGACGAGATAGGCGCCGCGGTCGGCATCAGCGGCCCCGGTCTCTACCGCCACTTCGCCGGCAAGGACGCGATGCTCGCCGAGCTGCTGGTCGGGATCAGCGGGCAGCTGCTGACCGGAGCGAAGCGACGCGTCCAGGAGGCGGACGGCGTGGGTGCCGATGCCCTCCTCGACTCCCTCATCGAGGGCCACATCGACTTCGCCCTCGACGACCGCCCACTGATCACGTTGCACGACCGCGAGCTGGACCGCCTGCGGGACAGCGACCGCAAGCTGGTGCGGCAGCTCCAGCGGCAGTACGTCGAGCTGTGGGTGGAGGTCGTGCGGGAGGTGTACCCGGCGCTCGGTGAACCGGCGGCGCGGTCCGCCGTGCACTCGGTGTTCGGGCTCCTGAACTCGACGCCGCACCTCGGAAGACCGGGGGCGCTGCCCGGGCGGGCGGTGACGGCGGGCTTGCTGCACCGGATGGCACGGGGGGCGTTCGGGGCGGCGGGCGGGGTGGCGTAGGCCTGTCCGGCGGATCATGCCGCAGACGCGGGGCCTGGCACGCCGATCTGTGGCGTTGCAGTCGGTTGCCGACTCCCCACTCTCGACTTCGCCCGAGCGGGGGCCCCTCGGGGGCCCCTCATCGCGTCGACGCCCTCCTCCGCCGTGCAGCTCGACGCACCAGGCCCCGCTCACCTGCGTCGATGAGGCGCCGCGGCTGTCCTGCGACGTGGTCCGCCGGACAGGCCCAGGGGGCGCGCGTAATCCTCCGAGAGGGTTGCACTTTGTATGCAACCGAATGCGCAGCGCATACTCTGCTCTGAGCCGCACGGCTGTACGCAGGGCCTCGGGGGAGGCGGTAGTGAGGGAGGATCGCGTGGGTGGGGACGTTCACTTCGCCGTCTTGGGCTCCTTGGAAGTCAGGGTCGGCGACATCCGGCTGAAACTGGGCGGACCCGTTCCCAAGCGGATCCTGACCATGCTGCTGCTGGAGCCGGGGCGCATGGTCCCCGTTTCCCGGCTGGTGGAGGCCGCCTGGGGCGAGGAACCGCCGCGCACCGCCGCCCACCAGGTGCGCAAGGCGATCGCCGACCTGCGCCAGCGCATGCCGGACGGCGGCTCGCTGCTCGTCACCGAAGGTCCGGGGTACCGCCTGGACGTCGACCCCGCGAACCTGGACCTCAGTCTGTTCTCGCTCCGGCTGCGACAGGCGCGCGAGGCGCAGGAGAACGGCCGTACGGCCGAGGCGGCGGGGAGGCTGCGGGCCGCGCTCGCGTTGTGGCGGGGCCCGGTCATGTCCGGCAGCGGAGGCTCGGTGATCGCCGCCGCCTCCGCCGTGCTGGAGGAGCGCCGGCTGGCCGCCGTCGAACAGCTCGTCGAGCTCAGGCTCGCGCTCGGGGAGTCGGGGGAGCTCGTCGGGGATCTGCGCCAGCTCATCGCCGAGCACCCGCTGTGGGAGACCCTGCGGGGCCATCTCATGGTCGCGCTGTACCGCTCGGGGCGGCAGGCCGAGGCCCTGGAGGAGTTCGGCCGGGTCCGCGACCTCCTCGTCGAGGAGCTCGGCATCGACCCCAGCCCGCAACTGACCCGTCTGTACGAGGCGATCCTGCGCGACAGCCCCGAACTGGCCGCGGTGGCGCCGGGCGCCCTGGAGCAGGAGGAGACCGAGGCCGCCGCGCACCGGCCGGCCGCACCGCAGGCCATGGCGCCCTGCACGCTGCCGCACGACCTGATGGACTTCGCCGGCCGGGACCGCGAACTGCGCCGGCTGCTGGAGTTCGCGGAGCTGACCGACGGCGGCACCGTCCGTATCGTCGCCATCGACGGCATGGGCGGCAGCGGCAAGACCTCCCTGGCCGTACGCGCCGCACACCGTCTCGCCGACCGCTATCCGGACGGGCAGATCTACGTCGACCTGCGCGGTTTCACCCCCGGCGAGGAACCCCGCCGGCCGGCCGTCGTCATCGGCGCGCTGCTGCGCACCCTGGGGGTGCCGAGCGAGCGGATCCCCGACGACGTGGACGGCCGGGTCGCCCTGTGGCGGGCCACCCTGGCCAGGCGCAGGGTGCTGCTGGTCCTGGACAACGCCCTGGACGCCGCGCAGGTCCGGCCGCTGATACCGGCGTCGACGGGCTGCCTGGTCCTGGTCGCCAGCCGGAACCACATGGTCGGGCTGGACGGCGCCGACTGGCTGTCCATCGGGATGATGTCGCCGTCGGACAGCCTGGAGCTGATCAAACTGGCGCTCGGCGAGGACCGTGCGGCGGGCGAGCCGGAGGCCGTGGCGGAGCTGAGCGCGCTGTGCGGCCGGCTGCCGCTCGCCCTGCGCGTCGCCACCGCCCGGCTGCGCAGCCGGCCGCGCTGGACCGTGCGGCACCTCGTCGACCGCCTCGGCGACGAGGCCCGGCGGCTGGACGAGCTGAAGTCCGGTGACCACAGTGTCGAGGCGACGCTGCAGCTGTCGTACCAGGCACTGGACGACGAACAGCGCGACGCCTTCCGGCTGCTGGGCCTGCACCCGGGTACCGAGACCGACGCCCACTCGGCCGCGGCGCTGCTCGGCACCGGGGTGCGCGAGGCCGAGGAGGTGCTGGAACACCTCCTGGACATGCATCTGGTCGAGCAGTACGAGATCGGCCGGTACGCGTTCCACGACCTGGTGCGCAGCTTCGCCCGGCGGTTGCAGGGCCAGCGCCCCCAGGAGGAGCGGGCCGCCTTCGGGCGGCTGCTCGACTACTACCTGTCGGTGACCGAGAAAGCCTGCCGCACCCTCTATCCGGGACGGGCCCCGATCGGTGAGCGGTCCGGCGCTCCGGCGGCGGCCCAGCTGCCCGCGATCACCACCGCGGCCCAGGCGGAAGGGCTGTTCGACCGGGAACACGTCACGCTGCTCGCCGCCGTGGAGCGCGCGGAACAGGAGGACTTCCACCACCATGCCGTCCACCTGGCCCGGAACCTGATCTTCCATCTGAACTCGCGCAGCTATCTGGAGGAGTACCGGCGGGCCGCGGGCGTCGCGGTGTCCGCGGCCCGCAGGCTCGGCGCGCCCCGCACCCTGCGCCTGAGCCTGACGAACCTGGCGGCCGTGCTGTGGAAGCTCGGCCGGTTCCGGGAGGGGATCACGGCCGCCACGGAGGCTCTCGACGTCACCCGGCGCCTCGGTGACCGCGGCGGCGAGGCCGTCTGCCTCGACATGCTGGGGCTCCTGCACAGCTGCCTCGGCCATCTCGCGCAGGCCCGGCGCTATCTGGAGCAGGCCGTCGACCTGCACGAGGACCTGCCCGACGGCCGCCAGCGGGCCTACGCCTGGTGCAACCTGAGCTCGGTGTACGCCTGGTTCGGCCGGTACGAGGACGCGGCGGCGGCGGCCGAACGCGCGGTGTTCCTCTGCCAGGGCGCCGAGGCCCGCGGCGAGGAGATCATCGCCCTGACGGACCTGGCGACGGCCCGGCTGGGCATGGGGCAGCATGCCGCGGCCCTCGTCAGCCTGGAGCGGGCGCTGGAGCTGGGCGACGAGTCCCGGATGCCGGAGAACCTGGCCCTCACCTTCGCGCTCGCCGCGGAGGCGAGTGAACGGCTCGGCGCGGTGGAGCGGGCGACGGAGTACGCGGCCGAGGCGCTGCGGATGATCCAGTCCAAGGGAACCGCCACCCGGAACGCGACCGTGGAGAACCTTCTCGGGCGCTTCCACTGCCGGCGTGGCGATCTCCCGTTGGCGCTGGAACTGCACGCGAGCGCGCACCGGCACGCGGTGACCATCGAGTACCGCATAGAAATCGCCCACGCCCTGGACGGAATGGCGGAGGTCCTCAAGGGCATGGGCGATTTCCAGGAGTCCGGGATTCACCGGACGCGGGCACACGACCTCTTCCAGGGAATGGAGGTCCCTGTGGAGCGGTCGTCCACGGTCTGACCCGGTCAGGAACCGGCGCTTCCGGGTCCGGTTCCGTTGTCCAGGACGCCCAGGTCGAACGCGGGGTGCGCGGCGGCCGGCGCGGCGGATCCGAACCCGACGGTGACGGCCAGCGCGAGAATTCCCACGACCGTGGCGAGCTTGCTGAGCATCTTGTTCCACCTTTGTGCTGTGGACTTTCGTCCCTGTTTTCCTTCGGTGGTGTGGATACTCACGGCGCCCGTTCCCGATCGCTTCCCGGACCGGTACCGGGGAAAGGACCGGTCCGGGGAAAGAACCGGTCCGGGGAAAGGACCGGTACCGGGGAAAGCGGAATCTCGTCTCTCATTCGGTTCCGCGCGGTGTCAGCCGCAGCGGGAGCGCGCGCAGGCCGTTCACCACGATGGAGTCCAGGTACTCGGGTTCGCCGTAGACGGCCGCGTCGCCGACCTGGGCGAAGAACTCCCGCAGCACGGCCCGGATCTCCAGCTTCGCCAGCTGGGTGCCCACGCAGTAGTGCGGGCCGGCGCCCAGGGCGAGGTGCCGGTTGGGGCCGCGGCGGACGTCGAAGACGTCGGGGTCGGGGAAGTGCGCCGGGTCGCGGTTCGCGGACGTCAGCCAGCACACCACCAGCTCGCCCCGCCGGATCAGCCGCCCGCCCAGCTCCACGTCCCGGGTCGCCCGGCGCATGATGTGCGTGGCGCTCGACGTCCACCGCAGGATCTCGTCGATCGCGGTGTTCACCACGTTGTCGAAGTCGTCGCGCAGCAGCGCCCACTGCTCCGGGTGCTCCAGCAGCGCGAGCATCCCGCCGGACATGGCGAGCCGGACGTTCTCGGTCCCGCCGACGAGCAGGTTGTCGCAGTTGAGGACGACCTCGTCGACGGGCAGGTGCTCGCCCTGGTGGGTCAGGCCGGCGAGAACGCTGACCAGGTCCTCGCCCGGCGTGGCCCGCCGCCGCTCCACCAGGTCGCCGAAGTAGTCGAGGATTTCCAGGTGGGCGATGCTGCGGTCCTCGGCGGTGCCGGCGCAGAACGCGTCCGTCGACCACTGGACGAGGGACGGCCGGTCCTCGTCGGGAACGCCCAGGAACGAGCAGACGACCTCGATCGGCAGCTTCGCGGCGACATCGCCGACGAAGTCGGTCCGCGAGGCCGCGACGGCCGACCGGACGATCGAGTACGCCGCCGAGTCCAGGGAGTCCGACAGCCGCCGCAGGTTCCTGGGCGCGAACCAGCCCGCGACGGCGCCTCGCAGCAGCTGGTGACGCGGGGGGTCGGACAGGGCCAGGGTCCGGTTGCTGCCGGGGTCCTCGCCCTGGGCCAGCGGGCGCAGCAGGATGCCGGAGGAGGAGCTGAAGGTCTCGGCGTCCCGCAGCACCTCCTTCACCTCGTCGAACCGGGTGAGCGACCAGAACGCGGGGAAGACGCCCGGCTCGTGGCGGACCACCGGCTCGTTCTCCCGCATCCAGCGCCACAGCCCGAACGGGTTGCCGTGCCGGTAGGTCCCGCCGTCGACGAGCCGGCCGATGTCGCGGACGTCATGCACGTCATGCACGTCATGCGCGTCTTGGACGTCACGCACGTCATGGATGCCGTCGGTCACGGTGCTTGTGTCGATCACGGTGCTTTCCCCCAGGAACGAGCGAGCTCGGCGGTGATCAGCCCGGTGGGCGGATCGCCTCGCAGGTAGAAGTGCCCGCCCGGCGTGACCACCGGGACGAACGCGCCTTCCGTGTGGTCCCGCCACTGCCCGGTGTGGGACCGGATCTCCGGGATGTCGTCCTCGCCGACCACGGCCACCAGCCGGGCGTCGATCCGCTTGCCGGCATGCTCCCGGTACCGGGCGACGAGACGCAGGTCGTCCTTGATGTAGTCGAGGATCAGTTCGAGCAGTTCCTCGTCCTGCCGGATCTCCGGGCTCACCGGCTCGTAGCGTTCGAGATACCGCAGTACGTCCGCGGAGTCCTCGAAGGGGACGGGCGGCCGCAGTGCGGGCGCCGCGGCGGACGAGACCACCAGCGTCGGTACGCCGGCTCCGGCCTCGCGCAGACAGTGCGCGACCTCGAAGGCGACGTACGCGCCCATGCTGTGCCCGAACAGCACGGAGTACCGCTCGGACCCCGCGAGGATCTGACCGGCCACGGCCTCGGCGAGGTCGCGCAGCCGGGCCGGCGACTCGTCCAGGACGCGGTCCTCCCGCCCCGGGTACTGCACGGCGTGCACCCGGGCCGCGGGCAGCAGCGACTGCCAGGACCGGAAGAACGACGCGCAGCCGCCGGCGTGCGGGAAACACAGCACGGCCGGGAGCGAGCCGTCGGCGGAGCCGAACCGTCGTATCGGGCCGAGGGAGGTGACCGACGACAAGGAGTGCCCCCTCACGACCGGGTCAGCAGGTCCACCTGCTGGGGGATCGTGCCGCAGCGGTACACCTGCTTGACCCCGACGGGCCGCCCGACGATCTTCCCGAGGGCGCGGGTCAGCTTGAGCACGGTCAGCGAGTTGCCGCCGAGATCGAAGAAGGTGCCGGTCTCGCCCTGCCGCACCGGGACTCCGAGGATCTGCTCCCAGGCCTGCGCGACCTGATCGGCGAGGCCGTCCCCCGCGGTCGTCCTCGGTACGGCGGTGCGCACCGACGCCAGCAGCGCCGCCCGGTCGATCTTGTCGTGCGCGGAGCGCGGCAGGGTGTCGGCGAACAGGATCCGGTCGGGGACGACGGCGGCGCCGAGCGCCTCGGTGACGAACCGGCGTACCGACGCCGCGTCGACCTCGGCGCCGGGCTCCTTGACGGCGAAGGCGTAGCAGACCGACGTCGCGGTGTCGTAGGCGACGGCGGCCGACTGGACGCCGGGATGCGCGGCCAGCGCCTCCTCGATCGTCTCCAGGTGCACGCGCACCCCGCGGATCTTGACCTCGTTGTCGAGCCGCCCCACGAACTCCAGCCCGCCCCGGTCCGACCAGCGTCCGAGGTCGCCGGTGAGATAGACCCGTACGGTCCGCCCGGCGTCGGCCTCCACCTCGACGAACCTGGCCCTCGTCTCCGCCTCGTCGCCGACGTAACCCCGGGTCACGCCGACGCCGGAGACGGCGATCTGACCGACCTCGCCCGGCGGGACCTCACGCAGGTGGCCGTCGAGGAGGTGGACGGCGGTGCCCGGTACAGGGAAGCCGATGGTGGGCTCGGCGGGCTTGTCGTAGACGCGGCAGGTGGACCAGACGGTGCATTCGGTCGGCCCGTACTCGTTGCCGAGGCTGACCGCGGGCAGCAGCGCGAAGTGCTGGTCGATGACGCCACGCGTCAGCGACTCGCCCGCGCAGATCACCAGCCGCAGCGAGGCCAGGTCCCCGGCGAGCCGGTCGTCCTCCCGCACCGTGTGCAGGAGTTCGGTGTAGAAGCTCGGCACCGTCAGGGTGTGCGTCACGCCGTGCCGGGCGACCAGCCCGACGAGCGCCCGCGGGTTGCGCCGTTCGTCCTCCCCGGCCACGACGAGCGTGCCGCCGGCCGCCAGGGTGCCCCAGATCCCGGCCACCGACGAGTCGAAGTGGAACGGCGACAGCAGCAGGAACACGGGGGTGCCGAACCCGTCGTACACGGTGAGCCGCGCGGCGTTGGAGGCGGCCAGGTTGTTGTGGGAGACCGAGACGCCCTTGGGCCTGCCGCTCGTGCCCGAGGTGTAGAGCACATACGCCTCGTCCTCCGGTGCGGGGGCCGCGGCCGGCTCCGCGTCCGCACGGGGATACGTCACCCGCTCCCCGGTCCGCGGATCGAGGACCACCGACACCCCCGACGAGGACCGGATGTGCCGGGCGACATCGTCCGGAGCCTCGGGGTTCAGGAACACGAAGGACCCGCCGGACAGCGAGACGCCCAGCGCGAGGGCGACCGTGGAGACCGTCCGGTGCGAGCGGATCCCGATCCGGCGGGAGCCGGCGTACCGGCCGTCCGTACCCAGCTCCCGGGCCAGCGGCAGAGCCGCCGCGGCGAGTTCGCCGTACGAAAGGGTGTCGTCGCCGCAGATCACGGCGGGACGGTCGGGGTGCTGCCCCGCCCGCTCCATGACCGCGTCGCAGACGCGTGGTCCGGGAGGGGGCAGATGGAGCTCGTCGGGCATTCCGCGAAGCTGAAGTCTCGTCATGGACGAAGATCCTCCGCACCTCATTCCGGAAATCTTCCCGGCACGGTCCGGGAACGGATCGGGAATGCCCCGGGATCCCGGCCTCCTACCTTTCGACTGTCGACGACCGGCATTCGCAGTCATGGGAAAGGGACGCGGTGTACTCCTCATTCGCCGAGAAACTGTCAGAACCGGATCTCATAGACCTGGGCAACGGGATCTACGTGGTCCGCTTCGAGGTCATGAAGGTCACCTCGGTCCGGGCCGCGGTCAAGGACCTGCTCGACCGCAAGGTCATCCGCCCCGGCCAGACGCTGGTCGACAGCTCCAGCGGCATCTACGGCCACGCCCTCGCGCTGGTCTGCCGCGAACTGGGCCTGAAATGCCACATCTTCGCCTCCGTGGCGGTCGACGCTGCCATCAGGACCCAGCTCAAGTACCTGGGGGCGACGTACACCCAGGTCCCGTCCTCCGGCGACGACGGCCTCCAGCACGACCAGGAGACCCGGGTCCGGCTCGTCCACGCCTACATGAAGGACAACCCGGACGCGTACTGGATGCAGCAGTACCACGACGACGTGCACTACATCGGCTACGAGAGCGTCGCGAACACCGTGGTCAAGGAGCTCGGTTCGGCCGGAGTCACCCTGGTGGGCGGGGTCGGCACGGGCGCGTCGACCAGCGCGATGGGCCGCTACCTGCGGGAGGCGGGCTGCGACGCGCGGGTGGTCGGCATCCAGCCCTTCGGCAGCCGCTCGTTCGGCTCGGAGACCATCCCGCTCGACGGGTTCATCATCGCCGGCATCGGCAGCGGCATCCGGTTCGGCAACATCGACTACCGCGCCTACGACGACATCCACTGGATCAACTTCGACGTCTCCGCCGCCGGCTGCCGCCGGCTCCTGGCCACCACGGGCGTCTTCGCCGGCCTCTCCGCCGGCGCGGGCTGGCAGGTCGCCAACCACATCCGCGCGACCGAACCCGACAGCGGCCCCGTCGTGTTCCTGGCCGCCGACCCGGGACACCGCTACGTCGACCGCGTCTTCCCGCCCGACGGCCCCGTCGAGGACGACCCCGCGTACCGCCCCGAGATCATCACCGATCTCGCCGACATGACCGGCCCCTGGTGCGCCATGGACTGGGCCCGCCGCCCGTACGACGTCCAGGACGACCTGCCCGTCTTCGCGCTGCAGACCTGATGTCCCGGAATCCCACTGTGAGGCCCCTCCCATGACCCGTGTCGCCGTCATCAACTACGGCCCCAAGAGCGACTACGCCGCCATGCTGCCGGAACTGGCGGACACCCTCCACGTGTTCACCCACAACGAGCTGCACAACACCGACGCCTTCGCCCGCTACGAACACGTACCCGACTGCGAGTTCGTTCCCTACCCGGAACTGCGGATCAGGCAGCTCGCCGCGGAGCAGCCGTTCACCCACCTCATCACGGACAACGAGTACGACCTGGAACGGGTCGCCCGCATCCGCGAGGACCTCGGCATTCCCGGCCAGTCCGCGGCGAGCGCCCTGTCCTTCCGCGACAAGGTCGTGATGAAGGAGGTCGCGAGCCGTACCGTCCCGACGGCCGCCTTCGCCCGACTGGAGACCATCACCGATCTCACCGGCTTCATCGCGGCCCACGCGTACCCGGTCGTGGTCAAGCCGGTGAAGCAGGGCGGCTCCCGCGACATCTCGGTGCTGCGCGGCGAGGACGACCTGATGGAGTTCAGCCGCCGGCACTGGCGCGAGGACCTGATGGTCGAGGACTTCGTCGAGGGACGGATGTACCACGTCGACGCGGTCCTGGCCCCCGGCTACCGGTTCGTCGCCTCCTCCCGCTATGTGCGCAGCTGCCTCGGCGTCTTCTCCGGCGAGAACAACGGCTCGATCCAGCTGCACCCCGAGGAGAAGTTCGCCGGACGCCTGGAGGAGTTCCTCGACCGCGTCCTGGAGGCCTTCGAGGTCCCCGAGACCAGCGCCTACCACCTGGAGGTGTTCCACACCCCCGAGGACGAACTGGTGCTGTGCGAGATCGCCTCCCGCGTCGGCGGCGACCGTATCCCCGCACTCACCCGCCTCACCTACGGCGTGGACCTGCACGCCAGTTGGCTGCGCCAGTCCTGCGGCCTGCCCGTCGACCCGCCCCCGGCCGCACCGCCCGCCGAGGTGCACGGCTCGATCTCGATCCTGCCGCAGGGCCGCCCCGTACGCGCGCCGCGCCGGCCCCCGTTCCCGTGGGTGCGGCACTACGAGGTCAACGAGAAGCTGGCCCCCGGTGCCGTCGCGCAGAACAGCACCTCGTTCCTGTGCTTCGTCATCGTCGGCGGCCGCGATCTCGCCGAGGTCGAGGAGCGGCTGCTCCAGGCGGAGACCTGGCTGATGGAGAACCTGGAAGAAGCGGACGCAGCAGAGGAAACGGAAGCCGCGGAAGAAGCCCGCGCGTCATGAAGACCTGGCGCCGGACGTCGGCGAACGGGCGGGCGCTGCTGGTGGCCGTGCTCGTCACCGGCCTCACGACGTTCATGTTCCTGCCGCTGCTGGCCATCCACTTCACCGCCGAGGGCCTTCCGGCGGGGCGGGTCGGCTTCCTGGTGGGCCTGCTCGCCTTCTGCAGCCAGGGTTTCTCCCTCGTGTGCGGGCTGATCGTGGACCGGCTGGGCACCCGCGTGGTGCTGACCAGCGGGTTCGCGCTGCGCATCGTCGGCTATCTGCTGCTCGCGCTCGGCGACGGCGGCCGGATGGTGCCGCTGGTCGCCGGTATCGCGGCCATCGGTGTCGGCGGCTCCCTGCTGGGGCTGTCCATCAAGACGCTGCTGGTGCGGGAGGACAGTGTCCAGCCGCGCGAGATGCTGGCGCTGCGCTCGACCTTCGTGAACATCGGCGTGGTCGCCGGACCGGCGCTCGGCGCGGTGGTCTACCCCCTCGGCTTCTCCTACATCCTCGCCGCCTGCGTGCTGTCGCACCTGCTCCTCGGCATACGGCTGACGCTCCGCCCGGCGGCGCGGGCGCTGTCCGAGCCGCCTGCCGCCACCGAGGCGGCGAAGAACGGCCCGGCGGCCGCCGGCCCGCCTGATGACGGCCCGCCGCAGTGGGAGCGCTGGCGGTGGGTGCCGCTGTGCCTGGTCGGCGCCGCGTTCTGGGCCATCTACAGCCAGCTCAACGTGCTGCTGCCCATCACCGCCAAGGAACTGACCGGGAGCACCGAGGCGATCTCGGTCGTCTTCACCCTCAACGGAGTGCTGTGCGTGCTGTTCCAGTACACGCTGCTGCACCACGTGTTCGGCAAGGCCGCCACCCGCACCCTGCTCGTCGTCGGCTTCGTCGCGTTCGCCTGCGCCTACGCCGTGTTCATCCCGCTCGCCGGCTGGTACTCCCTGCTCGCCTTCGTCCTGCCGGTCACCGTCGCCGAGATGCTGATCGCCCCGAGCCTCGACGAGCAGGCCGTCAAGGTCAGTTCCGTCCGCCGCACCGGACTCGCCCTCGGCACCATGAGCGCCGCCGGGGCCGTGGGCAGCCTCCTGGGATCCAGCATGGGCGGCTACCTCCTCCAGTCACTGCACGGCGGCACGGGCGTCTGGCTGGTGCTCGTCGTGTTCTCCCTCGCCGCCGCAGCCACCTCATTCCTCCTACCGAAGGTGCACACGCAGCATGCCTGACACCCGGCCGACAGCCGTCCTGCTCAACCCCCGCGATCTGGTCGTCACCGCCGCCCAGAAACTCGGCTTCTCGGTGATCGTCGTCGGCGATCCGGAGGCACCGCTGCCCGGCAACGCCCCCGAGCCGGTCCTCCGCAGCCCGTGGATCACCGACGTCGACCGGCTCGTCGAGCAGCTGCGCGCCCTCGACCTGCCCGCACCCGTCAGCTGCTTCGGCTTCGGAGAGCTGGGCTGTGCGACCTCGGCGGTGGTCAACGAGCGCCTGGGCTGGCCCGGGAACCCGCCCGAGGCACTCGCCGCCTTCAAGGACAAGGCGAGGCTGCGGGCCGAGGTCGGCGATCGCGCCGGTGCCCCGGTCGCGCACGTGACCTGCGCGACCGAGGAGGAGCTGCGCCCCGCCGTCGAGCGGATCGGCTTCCCCTGTGTGGTCAAGCCGGTGGACGGCACCGGGAGTTCGGGTGTGCGGTACCTGGCGGACCGGGAGGAGACGGAGCGGTACCTCGCCGCCCTGAGCTTCGACACCCCGCACATCGTGGAGGAGTTCCTGGTCGGCGCCGAGTACAGCGTGGAGGCGGTCAGCTCGGTGGAGGGGCACCGCATCCTGGCGATCACGGAGAAGACCACCACCGGCGCCCCGCACTTCGTCGAGACCGGCCACACCCTGCCGGTACGGCTCGATCCCGCGTCCGAGGCCGCGATCACCGACCTCGTCACCGGGATGCTGGACGCGATCGGCTACCGCTACGGCCCCTCGCACACCGAGGTCATGCTCACCGAGACCGGCCCGCGTCTCATCGAGTCCCACGGCCGCCCCGGCGGCGACCGGATCAGCGATCTTCTGGTCCTCGCCCTCGGCGAGGACGTGTTCGCGCAGATGATGACCGCCGTCTTCGGCCTGCCGACACCCGCCGCGGCCACCCGGAAGCAGGTCGCCGGCATCCGCTACGTCACCTACGACCGCACGGTCCCGATGCCGGGCATCAGCACCGAACTCGTCGCCTCGCTGCCGGGCGTCGCCGAGACGGCCATCACCGTCGCGGCCGGCGAGCAGCCGCCGGAGGTCCGCAGGTCGGCCGACCGGCACGGCTTCGTCGTCGCCACCGGCAACACCCGCGACGAGCTCGAGACCAACCTGGCCCGCGCGGTGCGCACGCTCACGGCGAAGGCCTGAACAGCCCTTATTTTCCCCCAGTATCTCCAGAACAGGTGTCCTGAGTTGCCGTACAAGATCCTCGTCCTCGTCTCCGAGGCGTCCAAGTTCGAACTCGACAACCACTCGATCATTCCCAGTGCCCTGTACCGCGAGGGTCACGAGGTGCACATCGGTGACATCGACACGCTGAGCGTGCACGACTCCGTCGTCGTCTGCGACCGCATGAAGGTGACCGACGAGTTCACCTCCGGCGGCGACTTCCCGTCGCTGAGCGAGTCCTACGCCTCCGCCGAGGAGTTCGACCTGGTGTGGGTGCTCGCGGGCACCCATCCGGAGGCGGGCAACGACTCCTTCCAGCTGCTGTGGCTGCTCAACCAGCGGGTGCCGTTCGTCAACGACGCGTCCGCGCTGTTCTACCTGAACACCAAGACCAACCTGGTCGCCATCGTGCCGGGCGAGCACCTGCCGAAGTCGTACGTGACGAACGACTTCGACTTCCTGAACGACCTGGTCGAGTCCGACCCCGACCGTTCCTGGGTGGTCAAGCCGACCAACGACGGCTGCGGCGCGGACGTGTTCGTCGTCAACAAGTACGACCGCAACCGTTCGGCACTGCTGGGCTCGGCCACCGGCAACGCGATGTCGCGCTACGGGCGGTACGGCCGCGACATCATCGGCATGGCCAAGCGGCACACCGCCGTCCAGGAGTACATCCCCAACGTCCGCGACAACGAGAAGCGCGTGATCATCGCCGGCGGTGAACCGGTCTCCGGCTTCCTCCGTTTCCACCCCGAGCACGACAACCGCTCGAACGCCACCCTCGGCGCCCGCTTCGCGAAGCTGGAACTGACCGCGGAGGAGGACGAGTTCGTCCGCGCCCTCGGCAAGCGGCTGATGGACCTCGGCATCTTCTACTCGGGCATCGACCTGGCGTACCCCTATGTCATCGAGGTCAACATGGTGAACCCGGGCGGCCTGAGCTACCACCAGCTCGCGACCGGTGAGGACAAGTCGTCCGACGCGGTCAACACCGTGCTGGAGGCGCTGCGCACCGCCGGGAAGCTGACGTGAGCGCCTGGTCCTGGGCCGACCCGCGGGCCCTGGCGGCGTGGGACGACTTCGCGGCCGGGCAGGAGGCCGGGCCCGACCGGGAACGGTTCGAGAAGGCGCTGTGGCGGCCCGGCTGGGGAACCGCCTACCCTCCGCAGGTGTTCACCGCCGACGCCGCGTCCGAGACGGCGACGGCCGGAGTGCGCCTCGCCGAGCTGATCTCCGGCTTCCCGCGGCGGGTCTTCGGGGAGGACCTCGACGCGTGGGTCGACTACCTGGGGGTTCCGGCCGAGGACGCCGCCCTCATGGGCGAGGCGCTGCGGCAGCCGCGGCTGCGGCGCGTCGCCACCGCCTTCATGCGCCCGGACCTGGTGCTGACCGACGACGGCCTGAAGCTGGTCGAGCTGAACGTCGCCACCTCGCTCGGCGGGCTCAGCACGCTCGCGCCGTACACCGCCGCCACCCGGGAGTCGGCGTACGCGGCCTTCCTGGCGGAGCGCGGGCTCGCCGTGGACGCCCCGGACACGGCGGCGATCTGGCTGGAGGTCTTCGCGGGGCTGACCCGGGCGCGCGGGGAGGGGCCGTTGCGGGTGTTCGAGGCGACCGCCGACCCGGCCGACCTGGACGGCGGCCGCCGGTTCTTCGTCGACATGATCCGCTCCGCGGGCCACCACATCAGCTGCGGGCTCATCGGCGACCTGGAGCTCACCGACACCGGCGTACGGTTCGAGGGCGAGCCGGTGGACGCCGTCTTCACCGCGTACACCTGGCACGAGACCAAGGAGTTCGTGCCGCCCGCGCTCACCCGCAGGCTCATGGAACTCGACGCCGCCGGACTGGTGGACTTCATCGGGTCGCCCGCCGCCGCCCTCCACGACAACAAGGGCAACCTGGCGCTGCTCCACGACGAGGCGTTCGACGGCCTGCTCGGCGAGGACGAGCGGTCCCTGGTCCGCCGGTACGTGCCGGTGACGTTCCGCCTGCGTGCCGAGACCCTCGACCGGGCGGTCGCCGAGCGGGAGTCGCTGATCTGCAAGCCGGCCTCCGCCTACGGCGGCAAGGACCTGGTGTTCGGCTCCGGCACGGGCGACGACGAGTGGCGCGCCCTGCTGCGGGACCGGCTGGCCGACGCCGACGAACGGTACGTCCTCCAGGCGCGCCAGCACCCGGCCGTGGTGTCGGTGCCCGGCGCCCGGATCACCCCCGAGCGCGAGATCGTCCTGGCACCCCTGGTCTTCGGCGGCACCTACGCCGGGGTGTTCCTGCGCCAGGCGACACCCCGGCCCCGGTCGACGATCAACGCGTCCAGCGGCGCCGAGGTCGCGGCGGTGCTGACCCTCCGCGACCAGAGCACGGCCGACACCTGACGTAATGGGAAACCGAGGCGAAGGAAGCCGACGCATGCTGCGCATAGCCGTGCCCAACAAGGGCTCGTTGTCCGGACCCACGATGGAGATGCTGCGTGAGGCGGGGTACCGGCAGCGCGAGGACAGCAAACAGCTCGCCCTCGTCGACCCGGTCAACGAGGTGGAGTTCTTCTATCTCCGCCCGCGCGACATCGCCGTGTACGTCTCCGCCGGCCGCCTGGACCTCGGCATCACCGGCCGTGACCTGCTCGTCGACTCCGCCGCGGGCGCCGAGGAGATCCTGTCGCTGGGCTTCGCCCGCTCCACGTTCCGCTTCGCCGCCCGGCCCGGCACGGCGCGGGGCGTCGAGGACTTCGACGGCATGACGATCGCCACCTCGTACGAGGGCGTCGTCGCCAAGCACCTGGCGCAGGCCGGTGTCGTCGCCTCGGTCGTGCACCTCGACGGTGCCGTGGAGAACGCCATCGAGCTGGGCGTCGCCCAGGTCGTCGCCGACGTGGTGGAGACCGGGGCGAGTCTGCGCAACGTGGGCCTGGAGGTCATCGGCGAGCCGATCATGAGCTCGGAGGCGATCGTCGTCCGCCGCGCGGGTGCCGACGCGTCCGGCGACGACGCCACCACGGCCCGGCGCTTCCTGCGCCGTCTCCAGGGGGTTCTCGTCGCCCGCTCCTACGTGATGATGGACTACCACTGCCCGGCCGAGCACCTGGAACGGGCCATCGCCCTCACGCCCGGCCTGGAGTCCCCGACCATCTCCCCGCTGCACACCAGGGGCCGCGTCGCCGTCCGCGCGATGGTCCCCGCCGACCGCGCCCAGCAGATCATGGACGACCTGTACGCGGCGGGCGCCCGGGCCATCCTGACCGCCTCGATCCACGCCTGCCGCCTCTGAGTTGTCTCCGGCCGGGCGGGCGTGACGAGCATTACGTGGACGCGGCTCCCTACTCGCCGGTACCTTGGATGAGCAAGCGCTTAGCCATGGGGTCGCGACGATCGGTCGAGGACCCCGACGGCGAGCAACCACGTACGCGAGAGCGGCGCCGGTTTAGGCGCAAGGAAGGGTGGCGGCGGTGCGCCGTACGGTGTTCAACGAGGATCACGAGGCGTTCCGGGAGACCCTCCGGGCGTTCATCGAGGCCGAGGTCGTCCCGGTCTACGACGAGTGGTTCGCCGCCGGCCAGGCGCCGCGCGACTTCTACTACAAGCTCGCCGAGCTCGGCGTCTTCGGCATCCGCGTCGACGAGGAGTACGGCGGCGCCGGCATCGACTCGTACAAGTTCGAAGCCGTCATGTACGAGGAGACCGCCCGCGCCGGCGTCCAGTTCGGCGGCTCCGGTGTGCACGTGCTGCTCGGCCTGCCGTACATCAAGATGCTCGCCACCGACGAGCAGAAGAAGCGGTTCCTGCCGAAGTTCGTCTCCGGCGAGGAGATGTGGGCCCTCGCGATGACCGAGCCGGGCACCGGCTCCGACCTCGCGGGCATGAAGACCACCGCCAAGCTGAGCGAGGACGGCACGCACTACGTCCTCAACGGCTCCAAGACCTTCATCACCGGCGGCGTCCACGCCGACCGCGTGATCGTCTGCGCCCGCACCTCCGCGCCCACCGCCGATGACCGCCGCTTCGGCATCTCCCTGTTCGCCGTGGACACCAAGTCCGAGGGCTACTCCGTCGGCCGCAAGCTCGACAAGCTCGGCCTGAAGACCTCCGACACCGCCGAGCTGGCGTTCGTCGACGTCAAGGTGCCCGTCGAGGACCTTCTCGGCGAGGAGAACAAGGGCTTCTACTACCTCGGCCACAACCTGGCCTCCGAGCGCTGGGGCATCGCCTTCGGCGCCTACGCGCAGGCCAAGGCGGCCGTCCGGTTCGCCAAGGAGTACGTGCAGGACCGCACCGTCTTCGGCAAGACCGTCGCCTCCTTCCAGAACACCAAGTTCGAACTGGCCGCCTGCCAGGCCGAGGTGGACGCGGCCGAGGCCGTCGCCGACCGCGCGCTCGAGGCCCTGGACGCCGGCGAGCTGACGCCCGCCGAGGCCGCCAGCGCCAAGCTGTTCTGCACCGAGGTCGCGCACCGCGTGATCGACCGCTGCCTCCAGCTGCACGGCGGCTACGGCTTCATGAACGAGTACCCGATCGCCCGCCTGTACGCGGACAACCGCGTCAACCGCATCTACGGCGGCACCAGCGAGATCATGAAGACGATCATCGCGAAGGACATGGGTCTGTAAGGCTCAGGAAAACACTGACCAGTAGAAATGACTGCATGAGTCAGGCACTACAGAGTCTCCTCGATCTGCTCGACATCGAGCAGATCGAGGAGAACATCTTCCGCGGCCGGTCCCGGTCCGCCGTCGTCCCCCGCGTCTTCGGCGGGCAGGTGGCGGCCCAGGCGCTCGTCGCCGCCGGGCGGACGGTCCCCGAGGACCGCCTCGCCCACTCGCTCCACGCGTACTTCCTGCGCCCCGGCGACCCCGGCGCGCCGATCGTCTACACGGTCGACCGCATGAACGACGGCCGCTCCTTCACCGCGCGCCGCGTCGTCGCCGTCCAGCACGGACAGCCGATCTTCGCGCTGTCCGCCTCCTTCCAGCGGCACGAGGAGGGCTTCGACCACCAGGCCCCCATGCCGCCCTCCGTCGATCCCGTGACGCTGCCCACCTCCGAGGAGCGGCTGCGCGGCTACGGCCACCTCGCCCCCGAGGTCGTGGAGAAGTTCCTGGAGGCCCGCGAGGCGATCGACCTGCGCTATGTCGACGAGCCGCCGTACGGCGCCTTCGGCGAGCCGCGCGAGCCGCACTCCCAGGTCTGGTTCCGCACCAACGGCAAACTCGCCGACGACCCGCTCCTGCACGTCGTCCTCGCCACCTACGTCTCCGACATGACGCTGCTCGACTCGGTCCTGCTCGCGCACGGCCGCGGCGGCTGGGCGGTCGGCGACGTCGTCGGGGCCTCCCTGGACCACGCGATGTGGTTCCACCGCCCGTTCCGCGCCGACGAATGGCTCCTCTACGACCAGGAGTCACCCTCGGCCCACGGCGGCCGCGGCCTCGGCCAGGCCCGCATCTACACGCAGGACGGGCAGCTCGCCCTCTCGGTCATCCAGGAAGGCGTGGTCCGCGCCCCCAGACGCTGAGGGCTCAGGCCAGTCCCGCCTCCGACAGCAGGTACGCCGTCATCGGGTCGTAGTGGCGCGGGCTGACCACGTGGTCGTCGAGCGGGACCGACACCTGGACCGTGCCCTCGGACTCGGCGAGGAACAGCGCCGGGTCGTTGCAGTCGGCGTATCCCATGGAGTCGACGCCGTGCTGCCCCGCGTAGCCCGCCCAGCCGTGGTCGGCGACGACCAGGTCGGGCAGCGGGCGGCCGGCCCGCTCCAGCGCGGTGAGGATGGCCTTCATCGGCTCGCCGGAGTGCGTGTGCCACAGGGTGGCGCCGTGCTCCAGGACCGCCACGTCCGCGAACTGCATGACATACCCCTCGTCCGTCTGCAGCCCGTCCGGGATGACCACGATCTCGCAGCCCGCCGTGCGCAGCGCGGCGGCCGTGGCCCGGTGCACGTCCAGCAGGCCGCCGGGGTGGCCGGTCGCGAACAGGACCCGCTGCTGCCCGTCGGCCGCCTTGCGCAGCCGGCCCGCCATCCGCTCCAGGCCGGCCACCGTCAGCTCGGGGTCGATGGTGTCCTGGCCGTAGCGGTACTCCGGGTCGTCGTTGACACCCACCCGCTCCGCCATCACCGCGAGCACGTCCTGCTCGTCCGTCCAGCGGTCGCCGAGCTCCAGGCCGAGCCAGAAGTTGCGGACGCCGTTGGCGAGCTGGCGGTAGTGGGAGAGGTTGTTCTCGCGCGGCGTGGCGACGTCGCCCGCGATACGGGTCTTCACAAGGTGCTCGACGAGCTCGTCGCGGCTGGGTGTCCCGGATATCGGCATGCCCCCATTGTGAGGCAGAGCCCGGTGCGAACACCCGTCGTCCCGCACGCTGCGATGTGGGTCACGTGACGGGTCCACGGGGAGGTCAGAGCCGCCGCAACGCGAACCACAGCTCCATCCGTACGTCCGGATCGTCCAGGTCCACCGCCAGCAGCGCCGCGCACCTGGCGATGCGCTGCCGCACGGTGTTGCGGTGCACGGCCAGCGCCACCGCCGTACGGTCCCAGCTGCCGTGCAGCGACAGCCAGCCGCGCAGCGTCTCGGCGAGCACCGGCGTGAGAGGCGCCAGCAGCGCCCGGGCGTGCGCCTCGGCCTCCTCCTCGGGGACCAGGTCGGCGAGGGCCGGGCGGGCGCCGTGCCGGACCAGCGGCGCGCGGGTCGCCCGGGCCCGGGCGAGGGCCCGGGAGGCCTGTCCGTCGGCGGACGCCCACGCGTCCGGACCGACGGCGGCGCTGACGCCCAGCGTCCAGCCGGCCTGCGCGGCCGGTTCGCGACCGGCCGGCACCAGCACCCGTACGACGTCCCGCGCCAGGTCGACCAGCGGTGACCCGAGCGACGCCCCCAGGGCGGAGGCCGCCACGGCGTCGGGAACGGGACCGTCCGGCCGCGCGTGCACGACCACCCACCTCTCGCCGCCGAGCAGCGGTGCGACCGCCTCCGGCGCGGCACCCAGCAACAGCCGGACCAGCGCCGAGGACCTGGCCGCCCCCGAACCGCTGTGCTGCTCGCCGGTGAGCAGCGCGAGCAGCACGGCGGCGACGGAGGCGATGGTGTGGTCACCGGCGTCCCGCCGCGGCGCCGCCACCCCGAGCACGAACCCCCGACCGGCACCGAGGGCGTAGGCGGCGAGGTGGGTGCCGGCGAAGGTGTCGGTGGCGGAGGTGGGGGCGGGGAGGCCGGTGGCACCAGGACCGGCGGCGGGAGTGATGCGGGCGCCGGTGTCACCAGAGCCCGCCGAGCCGCCGGTGCCACCAGAGCCCGCCGAGCCGCCGGTGTCACCAGAGCCCGCCGAGCCGCCGGTGTCACCTGAGCCCGCCGAGCCGTCGACGGCCGGGGCCGTGCGGTCCGCAGCGAGCGGCTCGCCCTGCCGCGGCGGCGTCCGGCCGGGCCGCCGGGACGCGGTACTCGGCCGCACGACCTCCGCCAACCCGGCCAGCGCCTCCGGCACCCCGCCCCCCGGCTCCGTCCGCCCCGCCGCCGCGATCTCGGTTCCCTCCGGCCCGTACAGCACGGCCCGGCCGTCCACGCGCTGGGCGAGCCGGCGCAGGACGGAGGGGATCGGGTCGGGGCGGGAGGCCGCGGCGGCCAGGCTCTGCTGGGCCTCGGTGACGCGGCGGAGTTCGGCGAGGCGGGCCTGGGCCATCAGCTGCCAGACCGCGCGGGCCACGCCCGAGAAGGTGGTCTGCGGCGGGACCTCCACCAGCGGCAGTTCGTACGCCTCGCAGGCCGCGACCAGCGCCCGCGGCACCGTGTCGTGCACCGGCGCCACCCCGAAGCCGAGGGCCGCGCCGCCCGCGGCGACGATCCGGGCGACGTAGTCGTCGAAGTAGGTGCCCGAGCCGGCCGCCTCAGGGATGTGCACCCCGGCCGTCAGCAGCAGCTCGCCGCCCAGCAGGTACGGGTACGGGTCCGCCATCTCCGAGGTGTGCGCCCAGTGGATGACGATCTCCGGGTCGCACGGCCCCGCGATCTGCCGCAGGGCGAGATCCTCGCGGGCCAGCAGGGCCGCCAGCGGGACC
Organism: Streptomyces sp. NPDC033131; assembly: GCF_055578365.1. Lineage (NCBI taxonomy): Bacteria > Bacillati > Actinomycetota > Actinomycetes > Kitasatosporales > Streptomycetaceae > Streptomyces > Streptomyces sp. NPDC033131. Next base: position 169,345 of record NZ_JBVIPA010000003.1, on the reverse strand, counting down.
GGCGGGGTGGGAGGGACGGCGGGGTCCGGCATGGTGGACGTTCCCTCCATTCATGGCGGCTCGCATGGATGAAACGTACACTTCGCAGTCGCTTTCCGGCCACCTAGTGTCGGTGCTCGTCACCCGCAGGCGACACCGAGTGAAGGGGGCCCCGTGGCCGTCGACTACGCAGTGATCGTCGTCTATCTGGCAGGCATGCTGGCCATGGGCTGGTGGGGCATGCGCCGCGCCACGTCGAAGAGCGACTTCCTGGTCGCCGGACGGCGGCTGGGCCCCGCCATGTACTCCGGCACCATGGCCGCCATCGTCCTCGGCGGCGCCTCCACCATCGGCGGCGTGGGCCTGGGCTACCAGTACGGCCTCTCCGGCGCCTGGATGGTCTTCACCATCGGCCTCGGGCTGCTGGCCCTGTCCGTCTTCTTCTCCGCCCGCATCGCCCGCCTCAAGGTCTACACCGTCTCCGAGATGCTGGACCTTCGCTACGGCGGCCGGGCCGGCGTCATCTCCGGCGTGGTCATGTGGGCGTACACCCTCATGCTCGCCGTCACCTCGACCATCGCGTACGCCACGATCTTCGACGTCCTCTTCGACATGAACCGCACCGTCGCGATCATCCTCGGCGGCTCGATCGTCGTCGCGTACTCGACGCTCGGCGGCATGTGGTCGATCACGCTGACGGACATGGTGCAGTTCGTGGTGAAGACCATCGGCGTCCTGCTCCTGCTGCTCCCCATCGCCGTCGTGAAGGCGGGCGGCTTCAGCGAGATGAAGGCGCAGCTCCCCACCGAGTACTTCGACCCGCTGGGCATCGGCGGCGAGACGATCTTCACCTACGTGCTGATCTACACGTTCGGCATGCTCATCGGGCAGGACATCTGGCAGCGCGTGTTCACCGCGCGCAGCGACACGACGGCGAAGTGGGGCGGCACGGTCGCGGGTACCTACTGTCTCGTGTACGCCCTCGCCGGCGCCGTCATCGGCACGGCGGCCAAGGTCCTCCACCCGAACCTGGCCAACGCGGACGACGCCTTCGCGACGATCGTGAAGGACGAACTCCCGATGGGCGTGCGGGGATTGGTCCTCGCCGCCGCGCTCGCGGCCGTCATGTCGACGTCCTCCGGGGCGCTCATCGCCTGCGCGACCGTCGCCAACAACGACATCTGGTCGCGGCTGCGGGGAATGGTCCGGGGGCCTGGTGAGGAGCACGACGAGGTCAGGGGCAACCGCGCCTTCATCCTCGTCATGGGCGTGGCAGTGATCGCCACCGCCATCGCGCTGAACAACGTCGTCGAAGCGCTGACCGTCGCCTACAACCTCCTCGTCGGCGGCCTCCTGGTCCCGATCCTCGGCGGGCTGCTGTGGAAGCGCGGCACCGTGCAGGGCGCCCTCGCCTCCGTGATCGTCGGCGGCCTCGCGGTCATCGGCCTGATGGCGTCCTACGGCATTCTCGCCAACGAGCCCGTCTACTACGGCCTGTTGTCCTCCCTGGCCGTGTACCTCGTCGTCTCCCTGGCGACGAAGCCCACCGACGCGGCCGTCCTCGCGGCCTGGCGCGAGCGCCTCGCCGGACGGGCGCCCGAAGTCGAGGCCACGCCGGTCCCGGCTTCGCAGTAACCCCCGTAGAGTCGTACGAGAAAAAGTACATAACACTCCATATGCGATGAAGCACATGAAGTGGATGAAGCACAGGAAAGAAGGCAGTACCTCATGAGCAGCAACGAGACGCCCCGCGGCCCCGTCGACTCCTCCCGCATCCCGCGGTACGCCGGTCCCGCGACCTTCGCCCGGTTGCCGCGCCTCGACGAGGTCGGCCGCGCCGACGTCGCCGTGGTCGGGGTGCCGTTCGACTCGGGCGTCTCGTACCGGCCGGGCGCCCGCTTCGGCGGCAACGCGATCCGCGAGGCGTCCCGGCTGCTGCGGCCGTACAACCCGGCGCAGGACGCGTCCCCCTTCGCGCTGGCGCAGGTGGCGGACGGCGGCGACATCGCGGTGAACCCGTTCGACATCCACGAGGCCGTGGAGACGATCGAGGCGGCGGCGGACGACCTGCTGGGCACGGGCGCCCGTCTCATGACCCTGGGCGGCGACCACACGATCGCGCTGCCGCTGCTGCGGTCGGTCGCGAGGAAGCACGGCCCGGTGGCGCTGCTGCACTTCGACGCCCACCTCGACACCTGGGACACGTACTTCGGCGCGGAGTACACCCACGGGACCCCGTTCCGGCGGGCGGTGGAGGAGGGCATCCTCGACACCTCGGCGCTCTCCCACGTGGGCACCCGCGGCCCGCTCTACGGCAAGCAGGACCTGACCGACGACGAGAAGATGGGCTTCGGCATCGTCACGTCGGCGGACGTCTACCGGCGCGGCGCCGACGAGGTCGCCGACCAGCTCCGCCAGCGCATCGGCGACCGCCCGCTCTACATCTCCATCGACATCGACTGTCTCGACCCGGCGCACGCGCCCGGCACGGGTACGCCCGAGGCGGGCGGCATGACCTCCCGCGAGCTGCTGGAGATCCTGCGCGGCCTGGCGTCCTGCAACCTGGTCTCGGCGGACGTCGTCGAGGTGGCCCCCGCGTACGATCACGCGGAGATCACGTCGGTGGCGGCATCCCACACGGCGTACGAACTGACCACGATCATGTCCCGCCAGATTGCAGAGGCCCGCGCGAAGTGACTCACGACCACGACCTGGTGCTCCGTCCGACGGCCGCCCAGACATCAGCCGCCCTGAACCCGCCCCCCGGGCGCAACGGCGGAGACCTGGTCGTGGAGACCCTGGCCGCGCTCGGTACGACGACCGTCTTCGGCCTGCCCGGCCAGCACGCGCTGGGCGTGTTCGACGCCCTGCGCCGCTCCGACCTGCGGTACATCGGCCTGCGGGTGGAGAACAACGCGGGCTTCGCGGCGGACGCGTACGGCCGGATCACCGGCGAGGCGGCCCCGCTGCTGCTGTCGACGGGACCGGGCGCGCTGACCTCGCTCGCCGCCCTGCAGGAGGCGGCGGCCGCCTCCGCCCCCGTCCTGGCGATCAGCAGCCAGATCTCGACGGCGGGGCTGGGCGGCGGCCGGCACGGCTATCTGCACGAACTGCCGGACCAGCCGGCCTCGTTCCGGGGCGTCGTGAAGTCGGTTCACACGGTCCGCGCCCAGTCCCAGATCCCGTCCGCGATCGAGGCGGCCTGGAAGTCGGCGCTTTCCGCCCCGCACGGCCCCGTGTGGGTGGAGATCCCGCAGGACGTCCTGCTGGCCGAGACGGCCATCCCCGTCGTGACCGGCGGCGACGCCTTCCCCGAGGAACTGCCCCCGCGCCCCGAACTGACGGCGGTGGCGGCCGACTTGCTGTCGCGTGCGGAGAGGCCGGCGATCATCGCGGGCGGGGGAGTCGTACGGGCGGACGCGTCGGGCAAGCTGAAGAAGCTGGCGGAGAAGCTCCAGGCCCCGGTCGTGACCACCTTCGGCGGCAAGGGCGCGTTCCCCTGGCAGCACCCGCTCTCCCTGCAGTCCTGGCTGGAGGACCGCCACACCACGGACTTCCTGGAGGACGCGGACGTCCTCCTCGTCATCGGCTCGGGCCTGGGCGAACTCTCCTCCAACTACCACACGTTCAAGCCCCGCGGCCGGGTCATCCAGATCGAGGCGGACCTCGGCAAGCTGGAGTCCAACCATCCGGCCCTCGGCATTCACGCGGACGCGCGCCTGGCGCTCCAGGCCCTGCTGGAGACGCTGGACACAGTGGAGGCGAGGCAGGACGGAACGGTCCACGAGCGGGTCCGCGACCTGCTCTCGCGGGTGCGCACCCGCATCGACTCCCAGGAACTCACCCTGGAACAAGGCGTGTTGGCCTCCGTTCGCAGGGCACTGCCCGCCGCGTCCCCGTCCTTCTGGGACATGACGATCCTCTCCTACTGGGCCTGGTCGGCCTTCGACGCGAAGTCGCCGAACACCATGCACTCGGCCCAGGGCGCCGGCGGTCTCGGCTACGCCTTCCCCGCGGCCCTGGGCGCGGCGGCCGCCGACCCCACCCGCCCGGTGCTCGCGGTCTCCGGCGACGGCGGCGCCCTCTACTCGATCGCCGAACTGGCCACCGCCCGCCAGTACGACCTGAACGTCACCTGGCTGATCGTCGACGACGGCGGCTACGGCATCCTGCGCGAGTACATGACCGACGCCTTCGGCGAGGCGACGGCGACGGAACTGACCCGCCCGGACTATGCGGCGCTGGCCGAGTCGTTCGGGGTGCCAGGGGTGCGTACGACACCGGAAACCCTGTCGGACGACTTGACGAAGGCGCTGACGTCACCCGGCCCGGCGGTGGTCGTACTCCCCGCGGTCCTACGGATGTTCGCGCCGACGCACCTCGGCTGAGGTGAAACGCTGGGGGCCCGACCACGCAGCCGGAGAGAGGCCCCCATGCAGAGCGCAGCCGACTTCATCGCCGACACCTACCAGCTCGGCACCGGGCCATGGACGGTGACACCGGTCACCCGCGGCGCGCTGGGGCAGATCTGGAAGTTGACGGACAACGGGAGCGGTTCCTCGTGGGCGGTCAAAGAGCTGCTCTTCGGCTGTGACGAGGGTCAGGTCGACCGGGAGGCGGCCCTGCGCAACGCCTCGGAGCAGCTGGGCATCTCCTCGCCACGGCTCATGCCGAACAGGGACGGTGCGTACGTCTCCCGGCTCACGCCCTCGCTGGGCGGGTCGCACGTCAAGCTGTACGACTGGATCGAGGGCACGGACGCGGACGCCTCCGAGCCGGAGATGCTGAGCTGGTGCGGCCGGACCCTGGCCCTGCTCCACCGGGCGGGAGAGAGCGCCGCCGCCGGGGCGCCCAATGCCTGGTACGAGCAGTGCCCTCAGGAGGCCGACTGGGAGAAGCTGCACGCGGAGACCCGGCGGGCCGGCGTGCCGTGGGCGGACGCGCTGGGCCGGTTCATCGCCACGTCGGCGGCGGAGTTGGCGCGGTACGTCACGCCGTCCGACCCCGGTGGCCTGGTGACGTCCCATCTCGACATGCGGCCCCAGAACGTGCTGGTCGGCACGGCCGGGCCGGTTCTCCTCGACTGGGACAACGCCGGGGTCATAGCGGCGGAACGCGAACTCGCCCGCGCCGTGTACGTGTGGGCGGGCGGGAACGACTTCCACGCCGCATCCGCACGGCGGTTGGTGCGGGCGTATCAGGATGCCGGAGGCCCCGGGGTCCTCAAGGGCCTGGACTCGTTCTCGATGCTGTTCGCGACGGACCTGAACTACGTCCGCGTACAGGCCGAGTGCGCGGTCGATCCGACCGTGACCGCCGAGCAGCGCGAGTTCGCGGGCGGTCAGGTCGTCGCCTCGCTGCGGAAGCTGCCGGACCTGGCAGCCGTGTCCCGACTGGTGGAAGCGGTGGAGGGCCCGGCCTGATCTCTTCGGCCGGGCCCCTGCCGCCCTGCTGCTACCAGATCGCCTCGACCCACTCCGGGTGGTCGATGAACGGGTTGCGGTTCTTCTGGTACGTGTCGTAGATGACCTGGTTGCGGCGCTCCTCGAAGGCGTCCGGCGGGTCCGCCTCGTTCCAGGCCTTCAGGACCGAGAGGCGGCCGTGGAGGGGGACGCTGCCGTTGGTCACGGCGTCGTTGGGCTCCAGGTCGGGCCAGCTGTCGTCGCCCTCGTAGCGGACGGCCATGTAGAGGATCATGCGGGCCACGTCGCCCTTGACGGCCGCGCGGGGCTCGAAGGAGTTCGAGTCGGTGAGGCTGCCACCGGAGTTGGTGAAGCTGCTGCCGCCGTTGTCGAAGTCCTTGTTGCCACGGATGCTGTTGACCTGCACGTCCTCGGGACGCAGATGGTGCAGGTCGGTGCCGGGACCGGCCGAGGTGCCGAAGTCGCCGTGGGACTGGGCCCACACGTGCTCACGGTTCCAGTTGCCGGTGTTGCCGCCGTTCAGCGTCTTGCTGCGGGAGATTCCGGAGTAGAGCAGCTTGACGTTGCTGCTGTTGTTCGGGTCCTGGTCGGTGACCTTCAGCGCTTCCCAGACGGCCGAGTACGAGAGCTTCGTCTGGGGGGTGATGATCGTGTGCAGCGAGGACTTGAGACTCGTCCCCGTCTTGCCGACCGCGTTCTTGTAGTACGTCGTGTCGTACGCGGTCGTTGTGGCGGCGGCCGGGGTCGCGGTCAGCGCGGGGGCGGTGAGGCCGACCAGGACGGTGGAGACGGCGAGCGCCAGGGGCTTCCAGCGGCGGCGCGTGCGTATGGGGGTCACGGGCATCGGGGGTGTCCGTTCTACGCGGGTTGATTGAGCAGGCAAACGGGATCGTGACATGGACATGCGAGCGTGTCCATGAATCGAACATGTCCATCACGTGACTGGAACCGACAATGTGCCCCTTGTCTACGCGAGTTGACATACCAAAACGGCCCCCGACCGTAGGGTCAGGGGCCGTTGGGGCGGTATGGGCCGGATCAGCCGACGTCCGACGCGTCCAGACGGTAGACCGTCGACTGGTTCTGCGCGGACGAGGACGTGTCCGAGTCGGAGCTGGAGTCGGAGTTGGGGTTGGGGTTGGAGCCGGAGTCGGTCTCGGAGGAGCCGGAGGAGCTGTACTCGCTCTCCTTCACCGCGGTCCCGTTCTTCTGCACCCACTCCGTGACTTCGGAGGTGACGCCGGAGTCACCGCCCGCGCCGCCGCCGCCCATCCCGCCGCCACCGAGCTGGATGTAGTGCAGCTCGCCCTTCTTCACCAGTTCCTTGAGCCTGGCGAGGGTCATCGCCTTGTCGCTGCCGGACCAGCCCCACATGGAGATGACGGGCTGGCCGCTGCTCACGATGAGCTGCGCGGCACTCTGGGAACTCGACACCGCCAGTAGCCACCTGGCGCCGTCCCGGTGCTTCTCCAGGTACGAGACGAGCTCGCTGCTCGCGCCGCCCGTGCCACCGCCGCCGGTGGCGCTAGGACCGCCGCTCTGACCGCCGGGCAGTTCACCGTTGCCGCCGCCGTCCAGGCTCGGCGGCTGACCACCGGCCCGGCCGCCCTGCTGCGTACCGCCCCCCGGCATCTCACCGCCACCGAAGCCACCCCGGCCGCCGCCACCGCCCCCACCCGGGCCCCCGCCGAAGCCGCTCCCCGTCGACGGCCCGGCCGTCGGGTTCGTACCGCCGCCCATTCCGCCTCCGCCGCCCGAACCGGACGGCACCGACCAGGCGTACGCCGCCGGGCCCGCGACCGCGGCGACGACCGCCGCGACCACCGAGGCCGCCAGCAGGCGTACCCGGTTGCCGGAGCGGAAGACGAGCAGGCCCGTGATCGCCAGCGCCATGACCACCGCGATCGCGGGCCACAGCCAGGTGTTCCAGCCGGAGGCCCGCCGCAGCAGGACGACGGACCAGATCGCCGTGACGGCCAGGGCCGCCGGCAGCACCCACGCCCAGCGCTTGTCGGCGCGGAAGGCCCGCAGCAGCATGACGCCGCCGCCTCCGCACAGCGCCGCGATGCCCGGGGCGAGCGCGGTCGTGTAGTACGGGTGCATGGTGCCCTCGGCCATGGCGAACGTCAGGTAGTGCAGCGCGGTCCAGCCGCCCCACAGCACCAGCGCGGCTCGTGTCGCATCGGTACACGGCGCTCGGCCACACAGCACCAGACCGCCGGCGCAGGCGATCGCCGCGAAGGGGATCAGCCAGGAGATCTGGCCGCCGAGGGTGTCGTTGAAGAGGCGTCCGAGTCCGGCCGTACCGGAGAAGCCGCCCCCTCCGCCGCCGCCCCCGCCGTTGCCCTCGCCGCCGAAGATCCGGCCCAGGCCGTTGTAGCCCGTGATCAGGTTCCAGGCGCTGCCGTCCGTCGAGCCGCCGATGTACGGCCGTTCGGAGGCGGGCACCAGGGACACGGCCGCCGCCCACCAGAAGCTGGAGACCGCGAGCGCCACGGCCGCAAGGGCAAGATGGACGGCCTTCTTCCTCCAGCCGAGCCTGGACGCGTACACGTACACGGCGAAGACGGCCGGCAGGGCGATGTAGCCCTGGAGCATCTTCGTGTTGAAGGCGAGCCCGAAGCAGACGGCCGAGCCGATGAGCGGCAGCAACCTGTCAGCGCGGACCGCGCGCAGCGCCAGCGCCGCACCGCCCACCATCAGCAGCACGAGCAGCGTGTCGGGGTTGTTGTCCCGGTTGATGGCGACCGTGATCGGCGTCAGGGCGAGGACCAGCGCGGCGACGGCCGCCGCCGCGTGCCCGAACGCCCGCTTCACGGACGCGTGCAGGATCCAGATCGTGCCGAGCGCGGCCGCGATCACCGGCGCCATCATCTGCCAGGTGCCGTACCCGAGGATCCGGCACGACAGGCCCATGACCATCAGCGCGAAGGGCGGCTTGTCGACGGTGATGAAGTTCCCGGCGTCCAACGAGCCGAAGAACCAGGCCTTCCAGCTCTGCGTACCGCTCAGCACGGCGGCACTGTAGAAGCTGTTCAGGCCCGAGCCGGACAGGTTCCAGCAGTAGAGCACCGCCGCAAGAATCATGATCGCGATCAGCGCGGGCAGCGACCAGCGGGGTGCCTTGTCCGGCCGCACTGCGGGCGGAGCCGGTGGCGGCAGGTCGGGGGTCACGGTCGCGTGGGGGTGAGGATCGGTGGCTGATGTCACCCGTGCACGATGCATACGCGGGATGGGCGCGGACTGTGCCTTGGCTGGGGGGAGGCTGTGGGATGGGTGAGACGGCGGTAAGAGTGTGCGGCTCGGTGCACCGACTTCGGCCATCCTGAACGCCGGTGGAGTGTCCGCGTTGCCTGCGGCGATATGCCGATGTGATGATTCGCGTCGTGGCGGATCATGGGGAGAGTGACGCGGCAGCCGGGGATATACCGAGGTCCCGCCTGTCCGATTACGTCGAGATGGCGGCACCGCTCACAGGAGCCCAGGGGCGCCCGCAGGCAGACCATCCCTCGGTAGGCCAATCACCGCTGTCTCAGGCATCCGACGGGCTTTCCAGGACGCCCACCAGCGGGGACGCCACCTCGTCAGAACCGGATGGAGCTGTCCGTAGACGCCGTGAGTTCGCCGCGCTGCTCGGCGAGTTCCGTCGTACCGCCGTGCTCGTGCCGGTCGCCGAGGACGGGTCACCGCTGACCGGGGACCAGGGTGGGATCCGCTGGATCTACGCCTTCTCGGACGAGTCGGCGCTGGCTCGGTTCGCCATCGCAAGGGGCGAGGGCGCGCGGGAGTGGGCGTATCACCGGGTTCTGGGAGCCCGGTTGCTCGATGCGGCTGTCCCGGCGGTGGGTGTCCCGTGCGGAGTGGCGCTGGATGTGGGGAGTGAGGACGAGGGCGTGCTGTTCCCGCCGGTCGTGGGGATCGTGCCGGACGCGGCGGCTGTGGATGCGGAGACGACGGCGATGTACGAGAAGGGGTCGCGGTGAGCGGAGGCGCAGGCGGGACGGGGGACGGCGGTAAGGATCTGCAGGCCGTCGGGCTCGGTGAGATCGCCAGGAGCATCACGCTGACTTTGGAAGAGCTAAGGGAACTCGGCATCGACAGTCTTGCCGGGGTCGGCCGTGGCTTCTCGGAACTGCGGCTCTCGGGGTTGAAGTTGGGGCATGGCGAGGTGGCGTCGGCTTTTGAGTCGTTCTGCGAGCGCTGGGAGTGGGGTGTGCGGGCGCTGGTCGGGGAGGGGAACAACTTCGCGGAGGGGGTGGGTCTTTCGGCGGGGACGTATTACGAGACGGATCAGTACGTCGAGGGTGCGATGAAGATCGTCGCCAATTCCGCGACGGGCAATCCGTACGCCATCGAGGACGACGTCACGCGGATGAGCTGGCAGGAGCTGAACGAGAACACCGCGCTCGCGAGCCCCGACTACAGCGCGGACTCCTTCGACCAGGCGTGGGAGAACAGTGAGCAGGGCTGGAAGGACGCCGGTCGGGACGCGATGACCTCGCACACGATGGCTCCGGTACCGGGGCTGGCCCCGGAGAATGTGCGTATCGCGGCGGGTGAGCGGCGACGAGTACGAGCAGATGCTCGATGACACCTTCGGACCGTCTGCCGAGGAGCGGTCCAACGAGACCGAGCAGGGCCGGCAGGGCGGGGACACCGGCTGATGGGGATCGGGGACTTCGCCAACTCCGCTGTGGGCAAGCTGGAAGACGGCATCGACGCAAGCAAAAAGATCGTGGGCGAGGGCGTCGACAAGGGTGCGAACGCGGTCAGCGACCGCCTGGACGACCTGGGCGTCCACGGCTGGGCCGACAAGGTCGATGCCGCCGGTGACAGCATCGCCTCCGACCTGGGGGCCACCTCGGACGAGCAGCAGCTCGGCCGGACGGATCAGCCCGCCCAGCTGATCCACGGCGCCCCTGCCGACATCAGGAAGACGGCCGCCCACCTGAAGGACTTCCACACCGCCTTCGACACCGTGGGCCAGGGCATGCGCAAGCTGGACTCCTCGGCCTGGAGGGGCGAGGCCGCCGAGACCTTCCGAGAGAAGTTCGCCATGCATCCGGTCAAGTGGCTGCACGCGGCGGACGCCTGCGACAAGGCGGCCAGGGCCCTGACGGCGTATGCGGACACCGTCGAGTGGGCACAGGGTCAGGCCCGGGACGCCATCAACCTCTACAACGCGGGCAAGGACGCCGATGACAAGGCGGCCGTCGCGCGCGCCAAGGAGATCCTGGGTGAGGCCCGCCGCCAGCGCAACGACGCCGCCGGCACCGCCGGGTCATCCGTCCGCGCCGCCCTGGCTCACGCGCCCGCCGAGCCGCCGCCGCTCGACCGTCTGAAGTCCGACTGGGACGACGGCCTCGGCGCCGCCCGGACCGAGCTCAACCATTTCGTGGGCGGCGTGGCCAAGGGCACCGCGGGCCTGATCAACTTCAGCCGCGGCCTGAACCCGATAGACCCGTACAACCTCACCCACCCGGCCGCCTTCGCTTAGAACGTCAGCATGACGCTGTCGGGCCTCATCTCCACGGCCGCGCATCCGGAACGTGCGGTGAAGACGGCCTGGGAGGACTTCAAGAAGGACCCGCTGGAATTCGGCGGCAGGCTCGTGCCCGAAGCGATCGGCACCAAGGGGGCCGGGCTGGGGCGGGCCGGACTGAAGACCGCGGTGAGGGAGGGAATGGAGGAGGCCGCGGAGGCGGGGGCCCGTCGGGCGCCCCACGGCTCACCCAGGGACGCGGTCTCCGACGGCCCCGCGCAGTCGTCCCGTGAGCAGAAGGCCGTCGAGAGCATCGGCTCCGACCCGATCGACTTCGCCACCGGCAAGATGTACCTGCCCCAGACGGACGTCACGCTCCCCGGAGCCCTGCCCCTCGTACTCAAGCGACGAGTGGAGTCCGGGTACCACCATGGTCGTTGGTTCGGCCCGTCGTGGTCCTCGACGCTCGACCAGCGCCTGGAAGTCGACTCCGAGGGTGTCGTCTTCGTCACCGAGGACGGCCTGCTCCTCGCCTATCCGCACCCGGCGCCCGGCCTGCCCACGCTCCCCAGTCACGGCCCCCGCTGGCCGCTGGACCGGGAGGACGGCGGCTACACGGTCACCGACCCACTCGCGCGCCGCGTCTGGCACTTCGCCGACCGCGGTGACGACCTCGCGGTCCTGGAACAGATCGACGACCGCAACGGCAACTGGATCACCTTCGAGTACGACGCCCAGGGCACCCCGCTCGCCGTGGTCTCCAGCGCGGGACGGAACGTTCAGGTCAGCACCGAGGAGGGCCGGGTCACGGCCTTCCACCTGTCTGCCACAGGCGAGGAGCTGAAGAGCTACGGCTACACGGACGGCAACCTGACCGAGGTCGTCAACTCCTCCGGCCTACCCCTGCGCTTCACGTACGACGAAGCGGGCCGCGTCACCTCCTGGACGGACACCAACAACCGCAGCTACACCTACGAGTACGACGACCAGGACCGCTGTGTCGCCGAGGCCGGCGCGGTGGGACACATGAGCCTGCGCGTCACGTACGACGGCGTGGACCCGGAAACCAATCTCAGGGTCACCACCACGACCACAGCTGAGGGCCACACCCGCCGCTTCCTCGTCAACGAGGCCTACCAGGTGGTCGCCGACGTCGACCCCCTGGGCGCCGTAACCCGATACCAGCGCGACCGCTACAACCGCCTCCAGTCCCGAACCGACCCCCTCGGCCACACCACGACGTTCCGGTACGACGAGACAGGCAACCTCCTCACCCTGACTCGCCCCGACGGGCGCGAGGCGAGGGCCGAGTACAACGAGCTCGGCCTGCCGGTGAAGGTGGTGAACCCGGACGGGACGGCCCTCCGCCAGACGTACGACGAACGTGGCAACCGCACGTCGATGACCACCCCCTCCGGCCAGACCACCCGGTTCACCTACAACGAGGCCGGCCATCTGACGTCGCTGACCGACCCACTGGGCCACACGACAACCGTCGTATGCGACCGCGCAGGCCTCCCCCTCCAGATCACGAATCCACTCGGCGCTCTCACGAGCTACGAACGCGACGCCTTCGGCCGCCCCGTCGCGATCACGGACCCGACGGGCGCGGTGACCCGCCTGGAATGGACGACCGAAGGCCACCTGTCCCGCCGTACCGCACCCGACGGCACGACCGAGACCTGGACCTACGACGGCGAGGGCAACTGCACCAGCCACACGGACGCGATGGTCGGAGCCTCGACCTTCGAGTACACCCACTTCGACCTCCTCACGGCCCGCACCGGCCCGGACGGCGTGCGCTACGAGTTCGACCACGACCTGGAACTGCGGCTGACGAAGGTCACCAACCCGCAGGGCCTGACCTGGACGTACGACTACGACGCGGCCGGACGCCTGGTCACGGAAACGGACTTCGACGACCGCACACTCACCTACACGTACGACGCGGCAGACCGCCTGGCCTCCCGACTGAACACACTCGGCGAGGTGACGGCCTTCGAGCGCGACGAGCTGGGCCGGGTACTACGGAAGGACGCGGCCGGTCAGGTCACGACGTACGCGTACGACATGACGGACCAACTTGCCCAGGCGACGGGCCCGGACGGCACCACGCTGTCTCTGCTGAGGGACCGCTTCGGGCGGGTACGTTCGGAGACGGTCGACGGTCGCGAACTGTCCTATTCATACGACGAGTTGGGCCGTCGATCGGGCCGTAGGACGCCGGCCGGCGCGACCACGAGATGGTCGTACGACGCGGCGGGCCGCCGCACCGGCATGGTGGCCTCCGGCCGGGCCATCGACTTCCAGTACGACGTGGCCGGCCGCGAACTGGCCCGCCACATCGGTGAGACAGTCACCCTGGAGCACGAATTCGACGCACTCGGCCGTCTGACGACCCAGTCGGTGACCGGCGCGGTGGGTCGCACTGTGCAGTCCCGCACGTACACCTACCGCGCCGACGGCAACCTGACCGGCATCGACGACCAGCTCTCCGGCTCACGCCGCTTCGACCTGGACGCGGCGGGCCGGGTGACCGCGGTGCATGCGGCGAACTGGACGGAGACGTACGCCTACGACGCGGCGGGCAACCAGACCTCAGGCTCCTGGCCTGCGACCCATCCCGGCGGGGAGGCGACAGGCGCGCGTGAGTATGTGGGCACCCGCATCACCCGCGCGGGCAACGTCCGCTACGAGCACGACGCCCTCGGCCGCATCACCCTGCGCCAGAAGACCCGCCTGTCCCGCAAGCCGGACACCTGGCGGTACGAGTGGGATGCCGAGGACCGCCTCGCCTCGGTGACGACTCCGGACGGCACCCGCTGGCGCTACACCTACGACCCCATGGGCCGCCGCACGGCCAAACTCCGCCTGGCCGCCGACGGCGAAACCGTTGCCGAACGCGTGGACTTCACCTGGGACGGCACGACCCTGTGCGAACAGACGACGACGTCCCCAGACCTACCGAACCCGGTCACCCTCACCTGGGACCACCAAGGCCTGCGCCCCATCGCCCAGACCGAACGCATCACGGCCGCGGACGCCCCACAGGACGAAATCGACTCCCGCTTCTTCGCCATCGTCACCGACCTGGTCGGCACGCCGAGCGAACTCATCGACGAAATCGGCGAGATCGCCTGGCACACCCGCAGCACTCTGTGGGGCACCACCGCCTGGTCGGCCAACAGCACGGCCTACACGCCTCTGCGCTTCCCGGGCCAGTACTACGATCCCGAAACCGGCCTGCACTACAACTACTTCCGCCACTACGACCCCGAGACCGCCCGCTACCTCACTCCCGACCCCCTCGGCCTCACCCCTGCCCCCAACCCCGCTACCTACGTCCATAACCCACATGCCACGACTGACCGGCTCGGGTTGGCCCCGGATTACCCCGATCGTCGGGGTCCCTTCGACTTCCGTTCCCCGAACCCAGAGCATCCGCCCAGTGCGACCTTGACGGAAGCAATGAGAGCCGCACCGCGGGGATCAGAAATTGACTGCTCAGACATTGCGTCATATATATCTAATCGATCTGGAGGTGAAGGAAGGGTCGTGCACTATACTACGCACTCGGGTGGAGATATAAGAATTCCCGAGCAGGGTGGAAGCATTGTGGAGGAATATACCTTCCATGAGGTATACACGGATGGCCGGTACGTGTACGATCCGACGTTGAGCCTCGACCCTATTCCATTGGGAGACTATGAGAGGTCTCTGAGGCTTACAAATGAGAGTGAGAAGGTGATCCGCCATAATGGAGATTATAAAATACTTCCACCCTGGGGGCGGCGGTGACCGAAGGTAATGGCGCGTCGTTGAGTACTCCCGGGAGGCGCGAAAGAATTAAGGGAGCATTGGGCAGATTCGACCAGGTTGTATGGATGCGCTCACCCGTGGAGCGGCATCCCATCTATGGGTATCGTCAGATCTCGTTTGTGGCATGGAGATTCGCAGAGCCATCGGAATCCCTGAGGGGTCAACTGGAATCACTGGTTCGCGACACTCCCACGCATATTGAGTGGGGACTCAGGGTGTTGCGGAACTGGACCATCGCGCCAGCCCGCCTACTGGAACAGTCCGGCCCCGGCGGTGAGGATTTTAACGAGGCCATACTGTCCATCACCATGAATGATCAGGAGTTCTGCGCCTTGGCCGAACAGGATCTGATGCAGATCCTGTTTTCTCTTGAAAGGTACAATAAGGGTGAGGAGGGTGCTGAGGAAGAGTGAAAGATGCTTGGATGTCGCGGCGGCATTCGGCTGTCCCCGCAATTAACGCGCCTTTTGGCCTCAGGCTGAGAAGCTCCCCGCTTTGAGGGCCATGAGGAAGCAGGACCAGCCGGAGGGCTCGAATGCCAATGCAGGGCCGTGTGGGAGCTTTGAATCCCGTACGGGTATCCGTGACGGGTGACCGTCCAGGACTTCCACGCAGCTTCCTCCTTCGCTATTACTGTAGGACGACCTTCGCCAGCCCTGCGGTGCTTCGGCGTTGGGGACTATCGGGTCAGTCATGGCGGTGTCCGTATTCCTTCGCTGTCGTTCGCAACAGGGCTACTGACTCGCTCAGCGGCAACGCGTCGCTCATTGCGAGATCGTAGCGGTGCTGCAACTCCTGCACTACGGACGGGGAGTCGTGCAGTTTCCCCATGCGTAGGCCTTCGCTGTACGCCACCGGCGGCTGGTCGTCGAACCACATGAGGCTGAGCATGCTCTCCATCAGTGGGTGGAATCCCAGGCTGAATGGCAGCACGTGGACGCGCACCCGGCGCCGCTCCACGAGACGCACCAGGTGCATCACCTGCTCCGCCATCACCTGCCGCCCACCCACAAACCGCCGCAGCACCGCCTCGTCCAGCAGTGCCCAAACCGCCGGTGTCACCGGATCGTCCAAGATCTTCGCGCGCTCTAGGCGTGTGACAACGAGCCTGTCACATTCCTCTTCGCTCACCGGAGGGAACGACGTCCCCAGAACCGCATGCGCGTACGCCCTTGTCTGGAGGATGCCGGGGATGAACGACAGGGCGAACTCCCTGATCATCACGGCCTGTCGTTCGAGCTGACGAGCCGCCTCGAAGTAGTCCGCGACCGCGACGTCCTCCACTGGCAGGAAGCTGCTCAGCACGTCGCCCGTCTTCAAAGCCGCGTCCAGGCGCCGCGCGTCTTCCTTGGATGGGATGCGGCGGCCCGCCTCGATGTGGGCGATGTGTGAACGCGTCATCACCGTCATGTCGGCCAGCTGTTGCTGTGTCAGCCCTGATGCTTCCCGCTGCTGCTTGAGCCAGTCACCGTACGTGCTGGTCATGGCCACCCCTTTGTGACAAATGACTGGTCACACCTGACCCCCTGGCGAGCCTAGACCGCACCGTCTCACTCTGTAAGTGGATCGCTACAGAACGCGAGACCCCCGCGACCGTGCGACCGGTCCGGGGGCGTGGCCATCAACGAAAGCAACGGAGTTGACGACATGAATCACCGTATCGCCCGCTTCTTCGAGCCGCTGCTACACCTTCTGCTTCCGGGAACCGGACGCCGCCGCCGCCCGGCCACCGCCCCGGCGGCCGCGTGCTCATGCCCCACCTGCTCCTGCGTCGACGACCGCAGTCCCACTTCCCCGGCCGGCTCGCAGCCCCTCCGTGGCGAGGGCAACGAGATGGTCCGCCCCTATCTCGTCACCCATGAGCAGCGCGAGAATGCTCGTCGGCAACGGGCCCGGCGGCGTGCCCTCTGGCTCGCCGTGCACGGCATCGACATCGGGCCGCGGGTCATCCATGGAGTCGAGGTGACGGCGTGAGTGGCGGCCAGGCGCAAGAGGCGCGCCTGCTTCCGTGGGCCGGACCGGAAGGCAAGCCCTGCTATCTCGTCGGCGACGGGACCGGCTACCTCTCCCGCGTCGCCGACACCATCGAGAGTGTGCAACTCGGCATGGCGGGCGACCTCCTCGATCACGCCGCCGACATGCTCGGCGACCACAACGCCACCTCCGCCCAACTCCACTTCCTGGCAGCCCGCATGGCCGAGGCGCTGCGCGACGTCCACCGCATCGCCGAGAGCCGTGGCGCCCGACTCCACGCACCCGAGTACGGCGACGCGGATGACAGCAGTCTCCGCAGCGCCACCGAGAGCCCCGCGCCGGGATCCTGACCGGCACACTTCCCCAGCCCGGGGGCGTACCCGGTATCTCCTGGCACGCCCTTGGGTTCCTGCCTCGGCCGGCGGGCGGATCGGACCACGCCTGGTAGAGCCGACTGCGTCCCGTAGCGCCCCGTACAACCTTTGCCCAACCCGTACGCCGATGCGTACAACCATTCACTCGAACTCGTGAGTCAACAGGGGCATGACTCAAGGGATATCGAGACGCGCGAGAGTGCTCGCGGCGGGCGTGGGCGCCGGTGTGCTCATACCCGTCGTGGCCGCCGCCGCGCCCGCCGCCGCGGCCACACCGGTCGTCAGCTGTACGTCCGCCAAGGCGGGCCTCGCCGACAAGCTGCGGAAGGACATCACCGCGGCCCTCGCGACCCGCAAGGGCACGGTCGCCGTCGGCGTCTACGACCGCACCACCAAGACGACCTGCACTCTGCGCCCCTCGACGGCCTTCGACTCCGCCAGCGTCGTCAAGGTCACCGTGCTCGCCGCGCTGCTGTGGGACGCGAAGAAGCACAACCGCTATCTCACCGACCGCGAGACGACGCTCGCCAAGGCGATGATCACCAAGTCGGACAACGCCGCGACCAGCACGCTCTGGAAGCAGCTCGGCCTGACGAAGATCAAGGGCTTCCTCACCGCGGCCGGGATGACGCAGACGAAGCCCGGTGCGAACGGCTACTGGGGGCTGACCCAGATCACCGTCACCGACGAGCAGAAGCTCCTCAAGCTGGTCACCGCGAAGAACGCGGTCCTGAGCGACAACTCCCGTGCCTACATCCTCAAGCTGATGGGCCAGGTCATCTCCTCGCAGCGCTGGGGAACGCCGTACGGAGTGCCGTCCGGAGTCTCCGTCGCCGTCAAGAACGGCTGGCTGCAGCGGGCCACCAACGGCTGGCGGGTGCACAGCGTCGGCGCGTTCAAGGGCAACGGCCACGACTACATGATCACGGTGCTCACGCACGGCAACAGCACCATGAACTACGGGGTCGCCACGATCCAGGGCGTCGCGAAGGTCGTCCACAGGGATCTCGCCGCGAGCTGAGGCCACGACGCTTCACGAGCAGGTCTCCCGCCCGTCACCGGGCCGTCCTACCGTGACCTCCATGCGCCTGAGAACCGTACTCGCCAGCACCTCCGCGGCCCTGGCGGCGGCCACCTGCCTGACCGCCGCCGGTCCCGCCCACGCCGTCGTGAACGCCTGCTCCCCGTCCGTCTCCATCGACCGCTTCTCCGACGCGCTCGACAAGACGACGTACGACGGCACCTTCGTCGGCAACCTGTCCGCGCTCGCCGTGGACCGAGACGGCTCACTGGCCGCCCTCTCCGACCGGTCGTCGCTCTTCGACCTGGACGCGAAGACACTCCAGCCCGAGGGCGTCGTCCCGCTCGCCGACGAGAACGGCACCGCGCTCGACTCCGAGGGGCTCGTCATCGACGGTGACGGCACCCGGCTGATCACCTCCGAGACCGAGCCGTCGGTCCGCCGCTACTCCCCGGACGGCCGCATCCTCGACCGCCTCCCCGTCCCGCCCGCCCTCCAGGTCGCCCCGGCGGGCCGGGCCGTCTCCAACGGCACCTTCGAGGGGCTGACGATGCTCCCCGGCGGTCGCACCCTGCTCGCGTCCATGGAGTACGCCCTCTCCGGCGACAGCGCGGGCATCGTCCGCTTCCAGACCTGGCAGCGGCACGCCAAGGCCTTCGAGCTCGGCGCCCAGTACGCCTACCGCACCGACACCGGTCTCGGCGTCCCCGAGGTCCAGGCCCTCCCCGACGGCCGCCTCCTCGTCCTGGAACGCGGCTTCACCGCCGGCGTCGGCAACACCGTCCGCCTCTACCTGGCCGACCCGCGCCGCGCGACCGACACCGGCGGCATCGAGAACCTGACAGGTCAGGACGGCGTACGCCTGGTCAGGAAGACCCTGCTCGCGGACCTCGCCGCCTGCCCGTCCCTCGGCGCCACGGCGAAGCAGCCCCAGCCGAACCCGCTCCTCGACAACATCGAGGGGATGGCGATCACCGGCAGCGGCAAGGGCGGTCTCAAGGTGCTCCTGGTCAGCGACGACAACCAGAACGCGGTACAGACGACCCGCCTCTACCACCTGCGGGTACGCGTGTGACCCACCTGCGGGTACGCGCCTGACCTACCTGCGGGTACGCGTGTGACCCGTCGCTCCCGTTTTGTTGCGGAGGGATGAAATCCGCTTCCTTTCGTGTTGGTGCCTTCCGGACGAGCAGGATGAGCAGGCGAACAGGACGAACGGAAGGCACCGGCGTGGCAGCGCAACAGGGGGAGACGCAGGGCTGGGCGCGCAGGCTGGCCGGTTACGCATGGCGCCACCGCACGGACGTCGTCCTCGCCCTCGGCTCCTCGCTCGGCGGCATGGCCGTCATGGCGCTGGTCCCGCTGGTCACCAAGGTGATCATCGACGACGTGATCGGCGACCACAGCCGGGACATGGCCCCCTGGGCGGGCGCCCTGATCGCCGCGGCCGTCGTCGTGTACGTCCTCACCTTCATCCGCCGCTACTACGGCGGCCGACTCGCCCTCGACGTCCAGCACGACCTGCGCACCGAGATGTTCCAGACGATCACCCGCCTCGACGGGCGCCGTCAGGACGAGCTGTCCACCGGCCAGGTCGTCGGCCGGGCCACCAGCGACCTCCAGCTGATCCAGGGCCTGCTCTTCATGCTCCCGATGACCATCGGGAACATCCTGCTCTTCCTGATCTCCCTGGTGATCATGGCGTGGCTGTCGCCGCCGCTCACGCTGGTCGCGCTGGCCGTCGCCCCGGCCCTGTGGTGGATCGCCAGGCGCAGCCGCAGCAAGCTGCACCCGGCCACCTGGTACGCCCAGGCCCAGGCCGCCGCCGTCGCGGGCGTGGTCGACGGCGCGGTCAGCGGCGTACGCGTGGTGAAGGGCTTCGGGCAGGAGGACCAGGAGACCGGCAAGCTCCGGGAGGTCGGCCGCCGCCTCTTCGCCGGCCGGCTGCGCACCATCCGCTTCAACTCCAGGTACACCCCGGCCCTGCAGGCCGTCCCCGCCCTCGGCCAGGTCGCGATGCTCGCGGTCGGCGGCTGGCTCGCGGTCCGCGGCCACATCACGCTCGGCACGTTCGTCGCCTTCTCCACCTACCTCGCCCAGCTCGTCGGCCCGGTCCGCATGCTCGCCATGGTCCTCACGGTCGGCCAGCAGGCCCGCGCGGGCACGGAACGCGTCTTGGAGCTCATCGACACCGAGCCTTCGATGCGGGACGGCGCGAAGGAGCTTCCCGCCGACGCGCCCGCGACCGTCGAGTTCGACGACGTCTCCTTCGGCTACGACGACGAGCGCCCCGTCCTTGACGGGCTGAGCTTCGAGATCCGCCCCGGCGAGACCCTCGCCGTCGTCGGCTCCTCCGGCTCCGGCAAGTCGACCGTGTCGCTGCTGATGCCCCGCTTCTACGACGTGACGCGCGGCGCCGTCCTCATCGGCGGCCACGACGTCCGCGAGCTCACCCTCGACTCGCTGCGGGCCGCGATCGGCCTGGTCCCCGAGGACTCCTTCCTCTTCTCGGACACGGTCCGCAACAACATCGCGTACGGCCGTCCGGACGCGACGCAGGAGGAGATCGAGAAGGCCGCCCGCGCCGCCCAGGCGGACCGTTTCATCGTCGAGCTGCCCGACGGCTACGACACCACGGTCGGCGAACACGGCCTCACCCTCTCCGGTGGCCAGCGCCAGCGCGTCGCGCTCGCCCGCGCCATCCTCACCGACCCGCGCCTGCTGGTCCTCGACGACGCCACCTCCGCCGTGGACGCCCGCGTCGAGCACGAGATCCACGAGGCCCTGCAGCACGTCATGCGCGGCCGGACCACGCTGCTGATCGCCCACCGCCGCTCCACCCTCAACCTCGCCGACCGCATCGCCGTCCTCGACGGCGGCCGGCTCGCCGACCTCGGCACCCACGAGGAACTGCAGCAGCGGTCCGCCCTCTACCGCCGCCTCCTCACCGACCCGGACGAACTCGGCGGCGTCTCGCCCGGCCACGCCCGCCCCGCCGAGCAGGCCGAGGACACCTCCGTGCGGGACGAGCTGGACGCCGAGTTCGACGCCGAGAGCGGCATCACGCCCCGGCTCTGGGCGGGGGAGCGGGAGCGCCGGGACATCGCCATGGACGGCACCCCGGCCACCCCCGAGCTCCTGGCGGAGGTCGACGCGCTGCCCCCGGCGACCGACACCCCCGACATCGACGAGGCCCGGGCGGTCGCCGCGGAGGAGTCGTACGGTCTGCGCAGGCTGCTGCGGGGCTTCGGCCTGCCGCTGCTCGTGAGCCTCGGCCTCGTCGCCGTGGACGCCGGCATGGGCCTGCTCCTCCCGGTGATGATCCGGCACGGCATCGACGACGGCGTCACCGACATGGCCCTGGGCGCGGTCTGGGCCGCCTCTCTGCTCGCCCTGCTCAGCGTCCTCGTCCAGTGGGCCGCGCAGGTCGGCGAGATCCGGATGACCGGGCGGACCGGCGAACGGGTCCTGTACTCCCTGCGCCTGAAGATCTTCTCCCAGCTCCAGCGGCTCGGACTCGACTACTACGAGCGGGAGCTGACCGGCCGGATCATGACGAGGATGACGACGGACGTCGACGCCCTCTCGACCTTCCTGCAGACCGGCCTGGTCACCGCGTTCGTCTCGGTCGTCACCTTCTTCGGCATCATGGGCGCCCTGCTGGTGATCGACGTACAGCTCGCCCTGGTCGTCTTCGCGACCCTGCCTCCGCTGATCATCGCCACCTTCTTCTTCCGCAGGGCGAGCGTGAAGGCGTACGAACTGGCCCGGGAGCGGGTGTCGCTGGTCAACGCCGACCTCCAGGAGTCGGTGTCCGGGCTCAGGATCGTGCAGGCCTTCCGCCGCGAGCACGACGGCAGCCGGCGGTTCGCGGAGCGCAGCGACAGCTACCGCCGGGCGCGCATCCGGGGCCAGTGGCTGATCTCGATCTACTTCCCGTTCGTCCAGTTCCTGTCGTCGGTCGCCGCCGCCGCCGTACTGATCGCGGGCGCCGGACGGGTCGACGCGGCGACCCTCACCACCGGAGCCCTGGTCGCGTATCTCCTCTACATCGACCTGTTCTTCGCCCCCGTCCAGCAGCTCTCCCAGGTCTTCGACGGCTACCAGCAGGCCACGGTGTCACTGGGCCGCATCCAGGAGCTGCTCCAGGAGCCGACCTCGACCAGGAGCGCCGGCGAACCGCTCGAAGTCCTCTCCCTGCGGGGCGAGATCGCCTTCGAGGACGTCCACTTCGCGTACGGCTCCACCGGCAAACCCGAAGAAGCCCTGACCGGCATCGACCTGCGCATCCCCGCCGGCCAGACGGTCGCCTTCGTCGGCGAGACCGGCGCCGGCAAGTCGACGCTGGTCAAGCTGGTCGCCCGCTTCTACGACCCGACGGGCGGCCGGGTGACCGTCGACGGCACGGACCTCCGCGCCCTCGACCTCACCTCGTACCGGCACCGCCTCGGCGTCGTCCCGCAGGAGTCCTACCTCTTCCAGGGCACCGTCCGCGACGCCATCGCCTACGGCCGCCCGGACGCCACCGACGCCGAGGTGGAGGCGGCTGCCCGCGCGGTCGGCGCCCACGAGATGATCGCCACCCTGGAGGGCGGCTACCTGCACGAGGTCGCCGAACGCGGCCGCAACCTCTCGGCGGGCCAGCGCCAGCTGATCGCGCTGGCCCGCGCCGAGCTCGTCGACCCGGACGTCCTCCTGCTCGACGAGGCGACCGCTGCCCTGGACCTGGCCTCGGAGGCCCAGGTCAACCAGGCCACGGACCGCATCGCGGGCCGCCGTACGACACTCGTCGTCGCCCACCGGCTGACCACGGCGGCCCGCGCGGACCGGGTGGTCCTCATGGACCACGGACGGGTCGCCGAGGACGGCACGCACGACGAACTGCTCGCGTGCGGCGGGCGGTACGCCGAGCTGTGGCGGACGTTCGTGGGGGAGGACGAGCCCGCGGCGGCCTGACGGCCGACGGCCGGACACCGGCAACCTCCACCTGTCCCTCGGGGCACTGGCAACCATCCGACACCCGTCCCGCGTCCGTACACCAGTACGCTCATCGCGCGATACGGGAGGGACGCCTGTGAACAGGGGTGCTGGGATCCGCCGACGGCTGACGCTCGGCTTGGCCGTGCTGACCGCGTCCGGGCTGCTCGCCGTGGCCGCGCCCGGGGACGCGCAGGCCGCCGCCTCGTCCTGCGAGGGGCGCAAAATCAAGTCGTTCTCGTTCTCCACCGGCTCCGTGGAGGTGTACAAGCGGCGCGGGTACATCTGCGCGATCACGCTGCCCAAGAAGCCCGGCACGCGGCGCTACATGATGGTCGGCGTGCACGCGTACGGCCTTCAACCGGTCGTGGACGAGGGGCAGTACAGGCGCTTCGCCGGGCCGAGGACCGTACACGCCGGTCAGCGCTGCGTGCGGGTCGAAGGCGCGGTGGGCGGCGGATCCTACACATCCGACTGGCTCCTGTGCTGAACCACGGACCGAACGGGCCGAACAACCGACCAAACCACAGGCCGATACACACACTTCCTACAGGGTTTTCCCCATCAAAAGCCCATCTCCCCTGGTGCTGGGGCGACTTGCTCCGCTAGCTTCCGGCGCACATCTGTACTCACAGGGGAGGGTGCATGCGCAAGGCGCTCAGATGGCTGCTGGCGCTCACGGTGCTCATGGGCACGTTGAGCACGGCGGGGGCGGCCACAGCCGCCGAGCCGGAGGCCACAGGCACCACTGGCCTCACCGGCACCACCGCGGCCACGGACATCAAGGAACGACTCCTCTCCATACCGGGGATGAGCCTGATCGAGGAGAAGCCCTACACCGGCTACCGCTTCTTCGTCCTCAACTACACCCAGCCGGTCGACCACCGGAACCCGTCCAAGGGCACGTTGCAGCAGCGGATCACCCTGCTGCACAAGGACGTCTCGCGCCCGACGGTCTTCTACACCGGCGGCTACAACGTCTCCACGAACCCGGGCCGCCGCGAGCCGACCCAGATCGTGGACGGCAACCAGGTCTCCATGGAGTACCGCTTCTTCACCCCGTCCCGGCCCGACCCGGCCGACTGGACCAAGCTGGACATCTGGCAGGCCGCCAGTGACCAGCACCGCATCTTCAAGGCCCTCAAGCCGATCTACACCAAGAAGTGGATCTCGACCGGCGGCTCCAAGGGCGGCATGACCGCCACCTACTTCGAGCGCTTCTACCCGAAGGACATGGACGGCGTCGTCGCGTACGTCGCCCCCAACGACGTCGTGAACAAGGAGGACTCGGCCTACGACCGCTTCTTCGCCACCGTCGGCACCAAGGAGTGCCGCGACCGGCTGAACGGGGTGCAGCGCGAGGCGCTGGTGCGCCGGGAGCCGCTGGAGAAGAGGTACGCGGCGTACGCGGCCGAGAACGGCTTCACCTTCGACACCATCGGCAGCCTGGACAAGGCGTACGAGGCGACGGTGCTGGACTACGTCTGGGGCTTCTGGCAGTACAGCCTGCTCTCCGACTGCGACTCGATCCCGGCGGACGCGAAGAACGCGACCGACGACGACATCTGGACCTCGATCGACACCATCGCCGGGTTCTCCTTCTACACCGACCAGGGCCTGGAGCCGTACACGCCGTACTTCTACCAGGCGGGCACCCAGCTCGGTGCGCCGACGATCGTGTTCCCGCACATCGAGAAGAAGTACATCCGCTACGGCTACCTGCCGCCCCGGTACTTCGTCCCGCGCGACATCTCGATGAAGTTCCAGCCGTACGCGATGCGTGACGTGGACAGCTGGGTGAAGCACAACGCCCGTCACATGCTCTACGTCTACGGCGAGAACGACCCGTGGGGCGCGGAGCCGTTCCGCCTCGGCAAGGGCGCGAAGGACTCGTACGTCTTCACCGCCCCCGGCCTCAACCACGGCGCGAACGTGGCCGGCCTGGTCCCCGACCAGAAGGCGTTCGCCACCGCCCGGATCCTGGAGTGGGCCGGCGTCGCCTCCGCCACCGTCCAGGCAAACCCGTCGGCGGCGAAGCCGCTGGCGAAGTTCGACGCCAAGCTGGACGTACGGGACGTGGAGCGCGAGCCCACGCTGCGTCCGTAAGTCCTCTGCTGCGCCCGGCCGTCGGACCCTTCGCGGGTCACACCGGCCGGGCGCAGCCCACCGGGTGTTCGCCGCCCAGTTGGACGTACAGGGCCGTCGGCAGCGGGCACCGGGTGCGTTTGTCGACCGCCTTGGTCACCTTGTGCTCCGGTTCCTTGTCGCCCTTGCCGTCGCAGGCGGTCTCGCGGACCTGGCCGTCGCCCAGGGCGTAGACGCAGTCGCCGACGATGGTGCGGGGGCCGCCTCCGCCGCCGGGGTCGCCGGGGTGCGGTGGGCTCAGGTTGCGCATGCAGGCGTAGCCCTGGGGGATCGCTCCGTCGCCGTCCTCGTCGGAGACCTGGCTCTGTTCGCTGATGTGCAGCACGAAGTCGGTGGTCGCCGGGCACTGCGGTCCGTCGCCGACCGTGCCGTCGTGGCGGGCCACGACCCGGGCCGCCGCCCGCTCACCGGTGCACGCCACCTCGGTGAAGCTGGTCGTGCCGAAGGAGCTGCACTCGTCGACCGCGAGGAACACCGCGCCGTACCCGGCCGTCCGCGAGGGCGAGGGCGGCACCGCAGTGCCGAGGCGCCCGTCCTCCTCGCCACCGCCGCCCGCACCGGACGCCGGTCCCGAGCATCCCGTCAACAGGGCGGCCAGCAGCGCCAGCAGGGCGCACACGACCCCCACGGAACTTCTCTCGCGCATCGCCATCCCCCCGGGTCCCCCCGCCCAGCGTGACCCGACGTGGCGGGCGCACGCCAGACATGCAGGGTGCTTTGAGCCTTTTGGGGGGCGTACACCGGTTGCGTGGCGTATGAGGGCTACGTCTGATACGACAGCCCGTGCCCGACGGAATAGAGCACTCGCGCCGGATCGTCCGCCCGTACCACCGGCACCGGCAGCTTCCCGCGCGGTGAGACCCGCCCCGCGATGACCCGGGCGGCGGCCCGCAGTTCGACGTCGGTCCAGGAGTAGGCCGCCAGGCAGGCCGGCACGGAGGGCAGCTGGGCCACGTCGTACGGATTGCGGATCGCGACCGCCACCACCGGCTTCCCGGTCGCCACCAGCTGCTCGACGAGCGTCTTCTGGGTGCTGGTCGCGGTGACGTTGTACGTCCCCACCACCACCGCGTCCACGTCCCGCGCCGCCGCGAGGGCCGTGGCGGTCGTGGCGGCCGAGGGGGCGGTGCCCGTCGACAGGGCGGTGGCGGTGAAACCGAGTTCGGTGAGCGCGCCCGCGAGCACGCCGGTGGGCGGCCCGGTCGTCCCGGACGGCGAGGCGGGGTCGGCCCCCACGACGAGCACCCTGGGATGCGTGCGCCGGGACAGCGGCAGCAGCCGCCCCTCGTTCACCAGCAGCGTGGTCGTCCGCTCCGCGATCCGGTCGGCCGCCGCCAGATGGGCCGCGGTGCCGACCGTGTCGGTGACGCCGGCCTGGCTGACGTAGGGCTCCTCGAACAACCGCAGCTTCGCCTTCAGCCGCAGCACCCGCAGGACGGACGCGTCCAGCCGCGCCTCGGTGAGCTCCCCGTCCTGTACGGCCTTCAGTACGGCGTTCCACGCGAGGTCCAGGTGGGGAGGGTCGAGGAGCTGGTCCACCCCCGCCTTCAACGCGAGCACCGGCACACGGTCGTCGCCGTACTTCTCCCGGACGCCCTTCATGCCGAGGGCGTCCGTCACCACGACCCCGTCGTAACCGAGCTTCTCGCGCAGGATGCCGGTGAGGATGGGGCGGGAGAGGGTGGCCGGGTCGCCGGAGTCGTCGAGCGCCGGGACCATGATGTGCGCGGTCATGATCGAGTCGATGCCGGCGCGGACGGCGGCCCGGAAGGGCGGCGCGTCGAGCTCTTCCCACTGGGCGCGCGTGTGGGTGATGACCGGGAAGCCGTAGTGGCTGTCGACGGCGGTGTCGCCGTGCCCCGGGAAGTGCTTGGCGGTCGCGGCGATCCGTGCGCGCCCGTAGCCGGCGACCTCGGCGGCGACCAGCCCGGCCACCGCGCCCGGCTCGGCACCGAAGGACCGGACGCCGATCACCGGGTTCGCCGGGTTGACGTTCACGTCGGCGACGGGGGAGTAGTTCTGCCGGATGCCCATCGCCCGCAGTTCGCGGCCCGCGACGAGGCCGAGGGTGCGGGCGTCGGCGCGGGAGCGGCCGGCACCCACGGCCATCGCGCCCGGGAAGAGCGTGGCGGGCTTCCCGACCCGGCAGACGATGCCGTGCTCCTGGTCGGTGGAGATCAGCACGGGCAACCCGCGCGGCTGCTCCAGGGACGCTCTCTGGATCCCGTTCGACAGGTCCGCGATCTGGTGGGGGCTGCGGGTGTTGTGCGCCCAGCTGAAGTAGATGATCCCCCCGAGCCGGTACCTGGCGACCAGCTCGGCGGCCGTGCGCACGCCGAGCTCCCTGAGGTTGGCGTCGACGTCGGCCTGGTCGGGGGCGGTCGCCGAGTGGCCGTAGACCCGCGTCACGAAGAGCTGGCCGACCTTCTCCTCCAGGCTCATGCGGGAGACCAGGGTGCGCAGGGCTCTGTCGTCGTCGGCGGCGACGGCGTACGAGGGGGTGCCGACCGTCAGCGCGGCGGTGGCGCCGGCGGTGGCGGCGAGGACGGTACGTCTGGAAGGGCGTGCGGTGCTTGCCGAGCTTCCTGTGCTTCCCGAGCTTCCTGTGCTTCCCGTGCTGGTGTCGGGCACGTGTGCTCCTTCCGGAGGAGAGCCACTGAAGGAAACTTCCGAGAGGTCACCAATATCCGGGAAGTTTCTGCCGGTCAAGGGAGCGCACAGTAACCAGAGAGGGGCCGCCATCGGCGCAGTTGGAGGGGGGCGCGCCGATGGCGGCGTGCTGCCGGCCGCAGTACGGCGGAAGGGTGGGTCAGCGTTCGCAGCCAGCAGCGAGGCCGACACCGCACCACGGTGACTCTCCGACAGCTTGCGGATTGGACGAGCGGGGGCGGGGCCGGGTTCCCCGCTCGGGCCGTATTTCCGAAGTCGGTAGCCGTGGGGCGGGTGGGCTCACCGGGGTGTGGCGGAAGGCGTTCCATCCCGTGGACGTCCCCGCGCGGGACGCGAACGGGGGGCGATCATCGAGGCATGCCCGTAGTCGACATTCCAGGCTCGAAGTCCCTCACCGCCCGCGCCCTCTTCCTGGCGGCCGCGGCCGACGGTGTCACCACCCTCGTACGACCGCTCCGCTCGGACGACACGGAGGGCTTCGCGGAAGGCCTGGTACGGCTCGGCTACCGGGTCGGCCGGACCCCGGACGCCTGGCAGGTCGACGGCCGCCCCCAGGGCCCCGCGGTGACCGACGCCGACGTGTACTGCCGCGACGGCGCGACCACGGCCCGCTTCCTGCCGGCCCTGGCGGCGGCCGGCCACGGCACGTACCGCTTCGACGCGTCGCCCCAGATGCGCCGACGCCCGCTGCTCCCCCTGACCCGAGCCCTGCGCGACCTGGGCGTGGACCTGCGGCACGAGGAGGCGGAGGGCCACCACCCGCTGACGGTGGTGGCGGCGGGCGTCGAGGGCGGCGAGGTCACGCTGGACGCGGGGCAGTCCTCGCAGTACCTCACGGCGTTGCTGCTGCTGGGCCCGCTGACGCGGACGGGTCTGCGGATCACGGTGACGGACCTCGTCTCGGTGCCGTACGTGGAGATCACGATCGCGATGATGCGGGCGTTCGGGGTCGAGGTGCGCCGGGACGGGAACGTCTTCGTCGTCCCGCCGGGCGGCTACCGGGCGACGACCTACGCGATCGAGCCCGACGCCTCCGCCGCGAGCTACTTCTTCGCGGCGGCGGCCGTGACGGGCGGCGAGGTCACGGTCCCGGGCCTCGGGACGGGGGCACTCCAGGGCGATCTGGGATTCATCGACGTACTGCGGCGGATGGGCGCCGAGGTGTCGGTCCGCACGGACGGCACGACGGTCAGGGGAACCGGCCGGCTGCACGGCCTCACGGTCGCCATGCGGGACATCTCGGACACCATGCCGACCCTGGCCGCGATCGCCCCCTTCGCCTCCGGTCCGGTACGGATCGAGGACGTGGCGAACACCCGCGTCAAGGAGTGCGACCGCCTGGAGGCCTGCGCGGAGAACCTGCGACGGCTGGGCGTGGCGGTCGAGACGGGCCCCGACTGGATCGAGATCCGCCCGGGGCTGCCCGCCGCCGCCTCCGGCACGCAGATCACGTCGTACGGCGACCACCGCATCGTGATGTCGTTCGCGGTCACCGGGCTCCGCGCGCCGGGTATTTCGTTCGACGATCCCGGATGCGTACGCAAGACTTTCCCCGGTTTCCATGAGGAGTTCGGGGCGCTGCGCGCACGGCTGTGAGGGGCGGCAAAGGGTGGGCTTCATGCTGCAGGGACCGGTTCTGGAGGGGGCGTTGGTCCGCCTGGAACCGCTGGAGCACCGGCACGCGGCCGGCCTGGCGGAGGCGGCGGAAGCGGACCGGGGCACCTACGAGTTCACGTGGGTGCCGAGGGCCGACGAGGTCGGCGCCTACATCGACGCACAGCTGGCCCGCGCGGCCACGGGACGACTCGCGCCGTACGTCCAGGTCTCGACGCGCACGGGACAGGTGGTCGGTGCCACCTCGTACTGGGAACCCCGCTGCTGGCTGACGGACGACCGGCTCGACGCCGTCGAGGTCGGCTTCACCTGGCTCGCCGGCCCGGCCCAGGGCACGGGCGTCAACGCCGAGGCCAAGCTCCTGCTGTTCCGGCACGCCTTCGAGAAGTGGGGCGTGTCCCGGGTCGACTTGAAGACGGACGCCCGCAACGAGCGCTCCCGCGCGGCGATCCAGAGCGTCGGCGCCCGCTTCGAGGGCGTCCTGCGGAACTGGTCCCGCTCCTGGGCACCGGGCGAGGACGGCCGGCTGCGCGACTCCGCGATCTTCTCGGTCACGGCGGCGGAATGGCCGCAGTGCCGGGGGCGGCTGGAGGAACGGGTGGCGAGGCTGGCGGCGCGCGCAGGGGGGTAGCAGAAGCCCGTCCGGCCCCGGGTGGCGCCTATACGACCCGCGCGAGGCGCGACCGGGTTCCGGAACCGGCGCGACGGGCCGCTTCCGGCGACGGACCCGAGGCTGTTCCGCGCCGCGTGCTTCGAGGCGGCCGGAGGAGTCAGGGGGCGCACGGACGTCCTGACGATCCCGGACCCTCGACCCTTGAGGCGGTCACGACTGCCGGAGGCGGAGAGCCGCAACGGTCGTGTGCCACGCCCACCTGCCCCCTGGTCGCCTTCACTGACCCACCGCCGGAGCTGGGACGCCCGCTGTCGCGGTTCGTGGACCCGCCGCCCCGGGCCGGTGCCTTCGGGGCGTTCGGCCTCCGGGCCCCGCGAGTCGTCGAGCTGAGCACACCGATGAGCTCCTCATCGCCTCAACCAGAACAGCGAGGTTGGATCGCTGACGTCTGGCCGACCGCGCCTAAGGGGTCCTTTCACTATGCCCGTCCGGGTCGCGCGGCCTGGCACCGCACCTCGCCGCGTTGCCGAAACGCCCACGTGGCTCCTCCCCCACGCTCGAACAACCTCGCGCGGGGGGACCCCCATCGAGGCCGCTCCGGCGCCTTGCGATGCACGGCACCCGACCACGCGACCTGATCGGACGCTCATAGTGAAAGGACCCCTAAGGGTGCGTGTCCGTGATCGCGATGACCTCGTCGAGGTGGTCCAGGGTGGCCTGCAGGTCGTCGATCTTGGCCTGGATGCGCTCGCGCTCGGCTCGCAGCATGGCTCGTTGCCCGGAGTCGGTGTGCCCGGCGTCCCAGCACGGCAGGAGTTCGGCGATCCTTCGGCTGGTGAGGCCGGCGGCGAACATCTCCTGGAAGAAGCGGACCAGGGGGATGGCGTCCTGCCGGTACAGGCGCTGGCCGGACGGGCTGCGCTCCGCGACGAGCAGCCCTTGCTGCTCGTAGTAGCGCACGGCGCGCACCGAGACGCCGGCACCTCGTGCCACCGCGCCGATGCGGATCAACCGCTCGGCCGCGGCCACTGTGACAGTCATGGTGATTCCTCTCACCCCGGCCCTGGCGACCAGCACTTGCCTCTGACGTTGGCGTCAGGTTTTAGCGTACCGGCCATGGACATCAACAACTCCGTCGCCCTTGTCACCGGAGCCAACCGCGGCCTGGGCCGCGCCTTCGCACAGCGCCTGCTCGAACGGGGCGCCCGCAAGGTCTACGCGACGGCCCGCCGACCGGAGACCGTGGACCTGCCCGGGGTCGAGGTGCTGCCCCTCGACATCGCCGATCCCGCATCCGTGAGGGCCGCCGCCGAGGCCGCCCCGGACGTCTCGCTACTCATCAACAACGCGGGAATCAGTACGGGGACCGACCTGGTGACCGGTTCGCTGGACGCGGTGCGGCACGAACTGGAGACCAACATGTTCGGCCACCTGGGAATGATCCGGGAGTTCGCGCCGGCGCTCGCCGGGAACGGCGGGGGCGCGATCGTCAACGTCCTCTCCGCCGTGTCGTGGTTCGGGATCAAGGGCGCCAATGCCTACCACCTGAGCAAGGCCGCCGCCTGGGCCATGACCAACGGCGTCCGCCTGGAGCTCGCCGAGCAGGGCACGCTCGTCACAGCGGTACACCTCGGTCTGGCCGACACCGACATGGCGGCGGGCTGGCCCGTTGACAAGATCGCTCCGGCGGACCTGGCCGACGCGGCGCTCGACGGCGTTGAGGCGGGCTCCGCCGAGGTCCTCGCCGACCAGTGGAGTCGGGACGTCAAGTCCCGTCTGCCGCTGACGCCGGAGGAGTTCAACGCCGCAATGGACCGCGCCCTGGCGGCGCTGATGGCGGCCTGAGGGAGCGGTCGCAGTGGAGGGCCTGGCGGTGAAGGGCTCGCCCGTACGCACCTGGCCAAGTCCGTGCACGACGCCGGGTGGTCCACGTTCGTGACGATGCTGGAGTACAGGGCCGCGAAGTTCGGCCGCAGCTTCCACCGCATCGGCCGGTTCGAGCCGACCTCCCAGGTCTGCTCGCAGTGCGGCGTCAAGGACGGTCCCACGCTCCTGCACATCCGCGTGTGGGAATGCGGGGCTTGCGGGGCCGTCCTCGACCGGGACGTCAATGCGGCGGAGCGGAAGTCAGGCCGACTCGTTGAGCAGCCGGGCCAGGTGGTCGTGGCCCGCGCGCAGCAGGTCGGGAAGCGGGGCGGCCGCCTCGTACCACCGCTTCTCGTACTCCCAGCACAGCCAGCCGTCCCAGCCGTGGCGGGACAGGACGTCGACGCACTCGGTGAGGGGGAGGACGCCGGCGCCGAGGCGCAGGGGGGTCGTGTCGTCGGGGGAGGCGATGTCCTTGACCTGGACGTATCCGAGGTAGGGGGAGAGTGCCGCGTACGTCTGGGAGGGCTGCTCGCCGCCCAGCCAGGTGTGCATGACGTCCCAGAGGGCGCCGACATGGCGGTGGCCGACCAGGCCGAGGACGCGGATGGCGTCGGCGCCGGTGCGGTGCGAGTCGTGGGTCTCGAGGAGGATGCGGACGCCGAGGTCGGCGGCGTACTCGGCGGCCGTGCCCAGGCGCCGGGCGGCCGTGGCGTCGGCCTCCTCCCGGCTCTGCTCGGCGGCACCGCCGGGGAAGACGCGGATGAAGGGGGCGCCCAGGTCGCGGGCGAGGTCGAGCAGGCGGCGGATCTCCTCGATCACGGGGGCGTCGTCGCCCGGCGCGGCCACCCGCGCATACCCCGCGATGCCCAGGACCTCCACGCCCGCCGCCTTGAACTCGGCGGCCACATCCATGCGTTGGGCGAGGTCGAGGCCGGGATGGACCGGCTCCTCCGGATCCGCGCGCAGCTCGACACCGTGGTAGCCGTACGTGGTCGCGAGTCGCAGCACTTCGGAGAGGGGCAGGCCGGGGACACCGAGGGTGGAGAACGCCAGTTTCATGGTCCCACTGTCACTCGCCGGTGCCGCCGAGGTCCAGGCGCCAGTCCTGGCCGTTCAGGTCCTTTCCGAACGAGCGGTGGGGTTTCTCGGCGACGAGGACGAAACCGTGGCGCTGGTAGATGCGGCGCGCGGAGGCGAGGACGTCGTTGGTCCACAGGACGAGGTCGCGGTAGCCGACACCCCGCGCGAAGTCGACGACCGCCCCGACCAGCCGGTCGCCGATGCCGAGCCCCCGCGCGTCCGGCTCGACCAGCAGCAGCCGCAGCCGGGCGGTGGCGGGTGCCTCGTCCCGTACGCACATCACGCAGCCGACGGGCCGTCCGTCCGACTCGGCGATCCACACGCGCTCCAGGTGCGGATCGTGGTCCTGGGCGAAGTCGGCGACGATCCTCGCGACCAGTCCCTCGTAGTCGGCGTTCCAGCCGTACTCCGCCGCGTACAGCGCGGCGTTGCGCTGCACGATCCAGCCGAGGTCGCCGGGGCCCGGCTCGCGCAGCACGACGTCCTCGCGGCGGGGAGCGCGGCCGTCGGAGAGGAGTTCCCGCACGGTCCGCATCGCCTCGCCGAGGCGGGGACGCTCGGCGGACGGCACGGTGGCGAGCAGGGCGCCGACGCTTTCGTTCGCCCGCTCGGCGAGCAGGCCGGCCGTCTCACGTCCGTGTGCGGTGAGCGAGACGTGGCGCCGGCGGGGGTCGAGGCGGGAGGGGGCCCGCTCGATCAGCCCGTCCCGCTCGAACTTGTTCAGGATCCGGCTCAGGTACCCGGCGTCCAGGGAGAGCTCGGCACGCACGTCGGCCGCGTCCGTGCGCGGGGAGTGCGCGAGCTCGTACAGGACGCGGGACTCGGTGAGGGTGTAGGGGGCGTAGAGCTTGCGGCTGTAGTCGAGGGCGCCGATGACGTTCGTGCAGAAGCGGTTGAAGGCACGGATGTCCTGGACGGTCATGATCATCGACCCCCGGAGGTTGACTCAGATGGTTGACTCAGTCAGAGATACCGTCGGGTCGAGCGTAGGCCGAGGGGCGCTGCCCGTCCATGCCCGTGCGGCGCCCGGCCCTCGTCCTCGGCTGTTACGCGTCCTCGGTGGCTGCCCGGTACACGCACACCTGCGCGCCGGTCGGCGCGGTCGCCGTCGACACCAGCTCGAAGGCGGCCCTGGTCCCGTCGTCCGGGAAGATCGACTTGCCGCCGCCGAGGATCACCGGCATGACGATGAGCCGCAGCTCGTCGACCAGGCCCTCGCTCAGCAGCGTGCGGGCGAGTGAGGGGCTGCCCATGATCAGGAGGTTGCCGGCGTCGCTCTCGCGCAGCTTGCGCAGGTGGGCGACGGCCTCGTCACCGGCGATACGGGTGGTGTTGTCCCAGTTCAGCTGGTCGTCCGTGAGGGTCCGGGACACGACGTACTTCGGGATGGAGTTCATCCGGTCGGCGAACGGGTCCCCCGCCCGCTCCGGCCACGCCCCCGCCATCGCCTGCCACGTCCGCCGCCCGAACAGCAGCGCGTCCGCCTCCCGCAGCGCCCCGTCGAAGGCCCCGCCGACCACCTCGGGGTCGAAGAACGGGTGCGTCCAGCCACCGTGCGCGAACCCGCCGTCGGTGTCCTCCTCCGCCCCGCCGGGCGCCTGCACGACGCCGTCCAGGCTGATGAACGCGGTGATGAAGATGCGCATGGGACTCACTCCGGTTCCTCGCGGGTGCCGTGATCGGCGTTTACGGCCGTTCAGACCAGGGTGCGGCGCAAAACTCATCGGTGCGCACCATCCAGCCCGTCCGGCGTTTGGGGACGAGGCCCGTTCAGGGCCGACAGCGGGGTCTGGGGGCGCAGCCCCCAGCGGGGTGGGCAAAGGCCCGGGGGTCCGGGGGCGGAGCCCCCGGTGCACCGACGCCGGGTCACCCCGCAAGCACCGGCGAGCTCACCCCCGCGGCGCCCCGGAGGACCCCCGTACCATCAGCTCCCCCCGGATCGTCGCGATCCCGCCCGGCGGTGGCTCCTCCCGCCCCATCGCGATGCGCCCCGCCCGCACCCCGGCCTCGGCGAGCGGCAGCCGTACCGTCGTGAGGGCCGGCACCGCGTCGATGCTGAAGGGAAGATCGTCGAACCCGGCCACCGACACGTCGTCCGGAATCCGCAGCCCGGAGTCCCGCAGCGCCGCGCACGCACCCAGCGCGACGGAGTCGTTCGCCGCCACCACCGCCGTCAGTGAGGGATCGCGCCGCAGCAGTTCCAGGGTGGCCTCGTAGCCGGACCGCCGGTCGTACCGTCCGTGGACCGTCCAGCGCGGGTCCTCGTCGATGCCGTGGGCCTTCAGCGCCTCCCGGTGCCCCTCCAGCCGGTGGCGGGTCGTCGTGCGTTCCTCGGGGCCGGCGATGTAGCCCAGCCGCCGGTGCCCGAGACCGATGAGGTGTTCGGTGAGTTCCCGCCCGCCCCCGCGGTTGTCGAAGGTCAGCGCGATCGCCTGGGTGTCGGGCGCCGGCGGTCTTCCGCACAGCACCACCCGCGTCCCCGCGTCCGCCATCTTGCGCAGCTTCGAGGTCATGGCCGCCGCGTGCGGCACGTTCTCCACCGCGCCGCCGGTGAGCACGACGGCCGCCGCCCGCTGCCGCTGCAGCAGCGTGAGGTAGGTCAGCTCGCGCTCGGGGAAGCCCCCGGTGTTGCACACGACCGCCAGCCGCTCGCCCCCCGCGCGCCCGCCCGGCCCGCCGATCTCCGACTGGATCGCACCCGCCATGATCCCGAAGAAGGGGTCGGCGATGTCGTTCACCAGGATCCCGACCAGGTCGGACGTCGCCGCCGCCAGGGAGCTCGCGGGGCCGTTGAGCACGTAGTCCAGCTCGTCCACCGCCCGCAGCACCCGCTCACGGGTGGACGCCGCCACGGGATAGTTTCCGTTCAGCACGCGCGACACCGTCGCGGGGGAGACCTGGGCGCGGGCCGCCACGTCCGCCAGGGTCACCGTCATCTCGTCGTCCTCCGGTCGCGCATCTCGTCGTACCTCGTCGTACACACACCGACCAACGCCGGTCCCTCGTTGCACAGGGAGAGCCAACGGTGTCGAGCAGACCTTAAAGCCCCCGCCCCCGGTTGTTCGCCCCCTCGAACAACTCGACCCCGTCACGGTCTTGTCTGGACCGCTGGTCAGAGGCTAGCTTCTCATCAGATAGAAAGCGCTTGCTGTAACGCTCATCAGCGGGGCGGGAATCCGACGACCCGGCCTAGGCGTACGCGGCGCGCACAACCGCGTACGAAACGCGCGCGAACGCCGCGTACGACGCCTACGAAGGGAATGACGTGACACGCAAGACGGTGCGTATCGCCATGAACGGCGTGACCGGGCGCATGGGCTACCGCCAGCACCTGGTCCGCTCCATCCTGGCCCTCCGTGAGCAGGGCGGCCTCGACCTCGGCGACGGCACCGTGCTGTGGCCGGAGCCGATCCTGGTCGGCCGGCGTGAGCACGCCCTGCGCGCGCTCGCCGAGCAGCACGGCCTGGAGCACATTTCCACGGATCTGGACGCGGTCCTCGCCGACCCGACCGTCGACATCTACTTCGACGCCCAGGTCACCTCCGCCCGCGAGGAGGCGCTGCAGAAGGCGATCGCCGCGGGCAAGCACATCTACACCGAGAAGCCGACGGCCACCGGCCTCGAAGGCGCCCTGGACCTCGCCCGCCTGGCCAACGCCAAGGGCATCAAGCACGGCGTGGTCCAGGACAAGCTCTTCCTGCCGGGCCTGCTCAAGCTCAAGCGGCTCATCGACGGCGGCTTCTTCGGCCGCATCCTGTCCGTGCGCGGCGAGTTCGGCTACTGGGTCTTCGAGGGCGACTGGCAGACCGCCCAGCGCCCGTCCTGGAACTACCGTGCCGAGGACGGCGGCGGCATTGTCGTCGACATGTTCCCGCACTGGGAGTACGTCCTGCACGAGCTGTTCGGCCGCGTGAAGACCGTCCAGGCCATCGCCACCACCCACATCCCGCAGCGCTGGGACGAGAACGACAAGCCCTACGACGCCACCGCCGACGACGCCGCCTACGGCATCTTCGAGCTCGACGGCGGCGCGATCGCCCAGATCAACTCCTCCTGGGCCGTCCGCGTCAACCGCGACGAACTCGTCGAGTTCCAGGTGGACGGCACGGAGGGCTCCGCGGTGGCCGGACTCAGGAACTGCCGGGTCCAGCACAGGTCCGCCACCCCCAAGCCGGTCTGGAACCCCGACATCCCCGCCACCGAGGTCTTCCGCGACCAGTGGCAGGAAGTGCCCGACAACGCCGAGTTCGACAACGGCTTCAAGGCCCAGTGGGAGCTGTTCCTCCGGCACGTCTACGCCGACGCGCCCTACCACTGGGACCTCCTCGCCGGCGCCCGCGGCGTCCAGCTCGCCGAGCTGGGCCTGAAGTCGTCCGCCGAGGGCCGCCG
The DNA here is from genome assembly GCF_055578365.1 of Streptomyces sp. NPDC033131. Lineage (NCBI taxonomy): Bacteria > Bacillati > Actinomycetota > Actinomycetes > Kitasatosporales > Streptomycetaceae > Streptomyces > Streptomyces sp. NPDC033131. The sequence continues at coordinate 131,916 of NZ_JBVIPA010000003.1, read as the reverse complement.
TCTCGACGTACCGGAGATCGCGCTGTGACCATCCGACTCCCCGACCTCAAGGGCGGCTCGCGCACCTACGAGCCCCGTCCCGAACCCCTCGCCGTGACCTCCGGCACCGCCTTCACCTCCCGTACGGTCTTCTCCGCGGCCCACGTCGTCGCCGACCCGTACGCGGACGTGTCGCCCGACTCGCCCGCCGCCGTCGACTGGGACGCCACCCTCGCCTTCCGCCGCCACCTGTGGTCCCACGGACTCGGCGTCGCCGAGGCCATGGACACCGCCCAGCGCGGCATGGGCCTGGACTGGGCCGGCGCCGCCGAGCTGATCCGCCGCAGCGCCGCCGAGGCCAAGGCCGTCCAAGGCCTCATCGCGTGCGGTGTCGGCACCGACCAGATCGCCGCCGGGACGCTGGAAGAGGTCCGCGCGGCCTACGAGGAGCAGCTCGCCCTCGTCGAGGAGTCCGGCGCGCAGGCCATCCTGATGGCCTCGCGGGCGCTCGCGGCGGCGGCCAGGAGCCCCGAGGACTACCTCGACGTCTACGGCCACCTGCTCCGTCAGTCCGCCGAGCCGGTGATCCTGCACTGGCTCGGCCCGATGTTCGACCCGGCGCTGGAGGGCTACTGGGGCTCGTCCGACCTGGACGCCGCCACCGACACCTTCCTCGAGGTCATCGCCGCCCACCCCGACAAGGTCGACGGCATCAAGGTCTCCCTGCTGGACGCCCAGCGCGAGATCGACCTGCGCCGCCGCCTCCCGAAGGGCGTGCGCTGCTACACGGGCGACGACTTCAACTACCCCGAGCTGATCGCGGGCGACGAGAAGGGCTTCAGCCACGCGCTGCTCGGCATCTTCGACCCGCTGGGCCCGCTGGCGGCGGAGGCGGTCCGCGTCCTCGACACCGGGAACGTGGCCGGCTTCCGCGAACTGCTCGACCCCACCGTCGAGTTGTCCCGCCACCTCTTCCAGACGCCGACCCGCTTCTACAAGACGGGCGTGGTGTTCCTCGCCTGGCTCGCGGGCCACCAGAGCCACTTCACCATGGTCGGCGGCCTCCAGTCGGCCCGCTCCCTGCCGCACTTCGCCCGCGCCTACGAACTCACCGACCGACTGGGCCTGTTCCCCGACCCGAAGCTGGCCGAGGAACGGATGAAGAACCTGCTGAGCCTGTACGGAGTGACCCAGTGAGCACCGGACTCGAACGCTTCTCCATCAACCAGATGACGGTCAAGCAGCTGTCGATGCCCGAACTGGTCGACACCTGCCTCGAACTGGGCGTACCGGGAATCGGCCTCTGGCGCGAACCGGTCCGGTCGTACGGTGTGGAGGCGACGGCGAAGCTGGTCCGCGACGCCGGCCTGAACGTCACCACCCTGTGCCGCGGCGGCTTCTTCACGGCGATCGACCCGGACGAGCGCGCCAAGGCCCTGGACGACAACCGCCGGGCGGTCGACGAGGCCGCCACCCTCGGCACCGACGTGCTGGTCCTGGTCTCCGGCGGCCTGCCCGCCGGCTCCAAGGACCTGCGCGGTGCGCGGGAGCGGATCGCCGACGCGCTCGGCGAGCTGGGCCCGTACGCGCAGGACCACGGCGTGAAGCTGGCCATCGAGCCGCTGCACCCCATGTACGCGGCCGACCGCTGCGTGGTCTCCACCCTCGCGCAGGCCCTCGACCTCGCGGAGCGCTTCCCGGCCCGCCAGGTCGGCGTCACGGTCGACACGTACCACATCTGGTGGGACGACGCCGCGCCCGAACAGATCGCCCGCGCGGGCGCCGGCGGCCGTATCCACACCTTCCAGCTCGCCGACTGGACCACCCCGTTGCCGGAGGGCGTCCTCAACGGCCGCGGCCAGATCGGCGACGGCTCCATCGACATGCGGGAGTGGAAGGCCCATGTGGAGGCGGCCGGCTACACCGGCTCCATCGAAGTCGAGCTGTTCAACGACGCGTTGTGGGCACGGGACGGGCGGGAGGTGCTCGCGGAGACCGCGGCACGGTTCGTGGAGCACGTGATCCGATGAGCGCGTGAGCCGGGCGGACGCCTCACCGGGCCCGTCGGCACGGCTGCGAAAAAAATCGCGGATCGCGTGCAACCCTTTCCGCCCATGCTGTGTCGTACATGGCATCAGGACTTCTCGGAGGGGGATCCGGGGGGATCGCGGGGGTTCTGATGTGGAGGGGAAAACCCGAGGGGGGCCGGTCGACAGACCGGACCCCCTCGAAGTTTTTCCCGGCCGGTGGCTCAGAACCATGGCCAATGTTCTAGAAGAAGACCCCGCACCGCAGCAGCACGTTCGCGTACGGCCGTGCCTCCCCGGTCCGGACGACCAGGCGCGCCCCCGCCGACAGCTCCTTGAGCCTCTCGTGCGGGACCAGGGCCAGGTCCGGGAAGCGGTCGTCCAGCAGTGCCGAGGCCTCCGCGTTCGCGTCCCGTACCTCCGTCGCCGCCGTCGCGCCCTCCACCACCAGCTCGGCCAGCAGCCCCTCCAGCACCTCGGAGAAGGACGGCACCCCGGCCCGGAAGGCGAGGTCGACGACGCGCGGCCCGTCGGGTATCGGCATGCCGGCGTCGCACACCAGTAATCCGTCCCCGTGGCCCAGCTCGGCGAGCGCGCCGGAGAGGTGGCGGTTCAGGATTCCGGCCTTCTTCACCGGGCCTCGACCTCCGCCGCCGTGGGGAACGACTCCTGCGCGCCCGGCCTGGTCACCGCCGCCGCCCCGACCCGGGACGCGTACGACGCCGCCTCCTCGAGCGACGCACCGGCGCCGAGCCGGCAGGCCAGTGCCGCGGTGAACGCGTCGCCCGCGCCCGTCGTGTCCACGGCGGCCACCTTCACGGACGGGACCCTGGTCACGCCCTCCGAGGACGCCACCAGCGAGCCCTCGGCGCCGAGGGTCACCACGACCGACCGGGGGCCCTTCGCGAGCAGGGTCAGCGCCCAGTCCTCGGGCCGGTCGCCGACGAGGGCGTCCCCGAGGATCACCTTCGCCTCGTGCTCGTTGACGATCAGCGGGTCGCAGGCCGCCAGGACCTCCTGGGGCAGGGGACGCGGCGGAGACGGGTTGAGAACGAAGCGGCAGTCCGGCGCCAGGTTCCGTACGACCTCCACGACCGTCTCCAGCGGGATCTCCAGCTGCGCCGACACCACGCGCGAGGCGTGCAGGACACCGGCGGCGGCGCGCACGTCCTCCGGCGTCAGCCGGCCGTTCGCGCCCGGCGAGACCACGATGCTGTTGTCGCCCGACGGGTCCACCGTGATCAGTGCGACCCCGGTCGGCGCGCCGCCCACCAGGACGCCCGCCGTGTCGACGCCGGCCGCCCGCTGCGAGTCGAGCAGCAGCCGGCCGTGCGCGTCGTCGCCGACCCGGGCCAGCAGGGCCGTACGGGCACCGAGGCGGGCGGCGGCGACCGCCTGGTTGGCGCCCTTGCCGCCCGGGTGGACGGCCAGGTCGGAGCCGAGGACGGTCTCTCCGGCGCCGGGGCGTCGTTCGACGCCGATCACCAGGTCGGCGTTGGCCGACCCGACGACCAGTAGGTCGTGGTCGTACATGAAGGAACTCCCCTGGTCAGTGACTTGGAGCGGGCAGCCTCGTGGCGCCCGCCCCCTCGGCGATGTTCAGCCGCTGAAGCCGGCCACGTTCTCCTTCGTGACCACCTTCACCGGCACCTTGACCGTCTCCTCGACCTTCTTCCCCTCCAGCGCCTTCAGCGCGTTGTCCACGGCGATCCGGCCGAGCTGGGTCGGCTGCTGCGCCACGGACGCGTACAGCGTGCCCGCCGCGACCGCCTCGAGGCCGTCCGGAGTGCCGTCGAAGCCGACGACCTGGACGGACGTGCCGGCCTTGGAGCCCAGCGCCTTGACCGCGCCGAGGGCCATCTCGTCGTTCGCGGCGATGACGCCCTGGACGTCGGGGTGCGCCTGGAGCAGGTTCGACATCACGTCGAGGCCCTTGGTGCGGTCGAAGTCCGCGGGCTGCTGGGCCACCACCTGGATGCCCGGGTAGGCCTTGAGGCCCTTGGCGAAGCCCTCGGCGCGCTCCCTGGCGGCGGAGGTGCCCGCCTGGCCCTGCAGGATCACGATCTTGCCCTTGCCGCCCAGCTTCTCGGCGACCGTCTTCGCGGCGAGTTCGCCGCCCGCGACGTTGTCGGAGGCGACCAGCGCGTCGGTGGTGGCCTTGTTGACGCCCCGGTCGACGGCGACGACCGGGATCTTCGCCTTGTCCGCGGCCCGTACCGACGGGCCCGCCGCGTCCGAGTCCACCGGGTTCACGATGATCGCGTCGTAGCCCGAACTGGTGAAGTTCTGCAGCTGGTTGGCCTGCTGGGAGGCGTCGTTCTGGGCGTCCGTGACGGTCAGGTCCACGCCCCGCTTCTTCGCCTCGGCCTGGGCGCCTGCCCGGATCTGCACGAAGAAGGGGTTGTTGAGGGTGGACAGCGACAGGCCCATCTTCGGCGTCGAGGACGAGGAGGTGCCGCCGTGCAGGAACGAGGTCGCGCCGACGATCGCCACGGTGACCACCGCGGCCAGTGCGTACGTCGTCGCCTGCTTGCCCCGGCCCCCGCCGGACAGGCCCGCGGCCGACGGGGCCGACCCGGCCTTGCGGCGCAGGGTGTCGAGCAGCACCGCCAGCGCGATCACGACACCGATGACGACCTGCTGCCAGAAGGCGGACACGGACAGCAGGTTCAGGCCGTTGCGCAGTACCGCCAGGATCAGCGCGCCGATCAGCGTGCCGGACGCCTTGCCGGTACCGCCGGCGAGGGAGGCGCCGCCGATGACGACCGCGGCGATCGCGTCCAGTTCGTAGCCGTCGGCGGCCTGCGGCTGCGCGGAGGACAGCCGGGAGGCGAGCACGACGCCCGCGGCGGCGGCGAACACGCCGGACAGGGCGTAGATGGCGAGCTTCTGCTTCTTCACGCGCAGGCCGGACAGCCGGGCGGCCTCCTCGTTGCCGCCGATCGCGTACATGGAGCGGCCGATGTACGTCCGGCCGAGCACGAAGGCCGCGATCAGTCCCATCACGATCATCACGAGCACCGGCACCGGCAACCAGCCGCCGAGCGTGTCCCCGAGGTGCGAGACGGAGTCGGGGAAGGCGATCGGTGAGCCCTCGGAGATCACCAGCGACAGACCGCGGGCCACCGACAGCATGGCCAGGGTCGCGATGAACGGCGGCAGTTTGCCGTACGCGATGAGGAAGCCGTTGACCAGGCCGGCCGCGATGCCGGTGGCGACCGCCAGGACGACCGCCAGCACCACCGGAACGCCGTGCGACGTGGCGCTCCACGCAAGGACGGTGGCCGACAGCGCCGCCACCGAGCCGACCGACAGGTCGATGCCCGCCGAGACGATCACGAAGGTCACACCGAAGGCGAGGATGGCGGTCACGGCCGCCTGGACACCGACGTTGAGCAGGTTGTCCGTGGTCAGGAAGTCACCCGACAGCGCCGACATGGCGACGACGAGGACGATCAGCGCGGTGAGCGCGCCGTTGTCGAGGAGCAGGCGGCGGACCGCCGCGGCGCCACCGGCGCCCGCCCCGCTCTTGAGCGTGTCAGCGGCCACGGCCGGCCTCCGGTTCAGTGGTAGGGGGGTTGCTCACGGCGAGTGCCATCACCGCGTCCTGCGTGGCCTCGACCGCGGACAGTTCGCCCGCGATCCGGCCCTGGGCCATCACCAGCACCCGGTCGCTCATACCGAGCACCTCGGGCAGATCGCTGGAGATCATCAGGACGGCGGCACCGGCGGCCGTCAGTTCGTTGATCAGCTGGTAGATCTCGACCTTGGCGCCGACGTCGATCCCGCGCGTCGGCTCGTCGAGGATCAGCACCTTGGTCTCGGCGAGCAGCCACTTGCCGATGACGACCTTCTGCTGGTTGCCGCCGGACAGCGTCCTGACGTGCTGGCCGAGTCCGGCCATCCGCACGCCGAGCTGTTCGGCGATCCGGGCGGCCGCGGCGCGCTGCCCCTTGAGGTCGACGAGCCCGCCGCGGGTCGCCGACCGCATGGTCACCAGCCCGAGGTTCTCCTCGACGGACGCGTCCAGCACCAGCCCCTGGCCCTTGCGGTCCTCGGGGATCAGCCCGATGCCCGCGGTCATCGCCGCGTTGACGTCGTCCTTGGGGACCGGGGCACCGGAGACCTTCACGGCACCCCTGTCGTACGGGTCCGCCCCGAACACGGCCCGTACGACCTCCGTACGGCCCGCTCCGACGAGCCCCGCGATGCCGACGACCTCGCCGGCGTGCACCTCGAAGGTGACGTCGTGGAAGACCGCGTCCCGGGTCAGCCCTTCGACGGTGAGCAACGCGGCTGCGGTCCCCGCCTCGGCGGCGGCCCGCTCGCGCGGGTACTGCTGCTCGATCGACCGCCCCACCATGAGGCGTACGAGTTCGTCCTCGGACGTGTCGGCGGGGACCTGCCCGACGCTCCTGCCGTCGCGGATGACCGTCACCCGGTCTCCCAGGGCGGCGATCTCCTCCAGATGGTGCGTGATGAAGACGATGCCGACGCCGTCCTCGCGCAGCCTGCGCACGATGGAGAAGAGCTTCTCGACCTCCTCGGAGGTGAGTACGGCGGTCGGCTCGTCCATGATCAGCACGCGCGCGTTCAGGCTCAGGGCCTTCGCGATCTCGACCATCTGGAGGCGCGCGATGCCGAGTTCCCGCACACGCGCGCGGGGGGACACGTTCACGCCGACCCGCTCCAGGAGGACGGCGGCGTCGGCCTCCATCCTCTTCCGGTCGATCATCCCCAGGCGGCGCGGCTGCCGTCCCAGGAAGATGTTCTCGGCGACCGTCAGATCGGGAACGAGGTTGAACTCCTGGTAGATGGTGGCGATCCCGAGGCGCTCGGAGTCCTGCGCACCATGGATGCGCACCTCCTCGCCACCGGCCAGGATCCGCCCGCCATCGGGCGTGTAGGCGCCGGAGAGCATCTTGATGAGGGTGCTCTTGCCCGCGCCGTTCTCACCGAGGAGCACGTGCACCTCGCCCCGGCGCAGATCGAAGTCGACGCCGTCGAGCGCGATCACGCCGGGGAAGGCCTTCCGTATGCCCTCGATGCGCAGCAACTCGTCCTGGTTGCTCACGACTGGCTCCTTCTTACGGGGGGCCGCACAGTGGGGGACTGTGCGGGGGGCGGCTCGGGGGAAGCCGGTGGCTCCGCCGGCTCGCCGCACGAGCGGCGTACGACGAGACGGGCGGGGAGGGTGACGGACTCGGGGGACCGCCCCTCGATGCGGTCGACCAGCGCGCGCACGGCGGCCCGCCCGAGCTCGCCGGTGGGCTGGGCGATCGCGGTGATCGGCGGGTCGGTGTGCACGAACCAGGGGATGTCGTCGAACGCGGCCAGCGCGATGTCCCCGGGAACGCGCAGCCCGCGCGCGCGGATCGCGTCCAGGGCGCCCAGGGCCATCAGGTTGTCCGTCGCGAAGACGACCTCGGGCGGCTCGGGCAGGTCGAGGAAGCCCTCGGTGACCCGCCGCCCGCTGGCAGCCTGGAAGTCGCCCTGGCCGATGTAGACGTCGGGGAGAGGGAGACCGTACGCGTGCAGCGCCGCCCTGAAGGCCGCCACGCGCTCCTGACCGGTCGTGGTCGCCGCCGGCCCCGCGATGATCGCGAGCCGCCGGTGACCGAGGCCGTGCAGATGGGCGACGAGGTCGCGCACCGCCTCCAGCCCGTCCGCCCGGACCACGGGCACCTGAACGCCAGGGATCCAGCGGTCCACGAAGACCATCGGCGTCCCCCCGCGCGCGGCGTCGAGCATCAGCGGCGACCCGCCGTCGGTCGGGGACACGAGGAGACCGTCGATACGACGGTCCAGCAGGTTCCGTACGTGATGGTCCTGGAGGTCGGGCCGCTCGTCGGCGTTGCCGATGATGACGCTGTAGCCCAGCGCGCGGGCCGCCTCCTCCACGGAGCGGGCCAGCTCGGTGAAGTACGGGTTCATCACGTCGCTGATGACCAGGCCGAGGGTGTGGGTCTGGTCGGTGCGCAACGACCGTGCGACGGCGTTCCGGCGGTAGTCCAGTACCTCGACGGCGGCCAGCACGCGCGTGCGTGCGTCCGCGCTGACCGACGGATGGTCGTTCAGGACGCGCGAGACCGTGGCGACGGAGACGCCCGCCTCGGCAGCGACGTCCTTGATGCTCGCCATCGCCGCTCCACCTCCTTGTGGAACTCGGGGGACGCATGGAATCGATTACATCCGTGCGCTGAGAGGATTGGAATCGATTACACGCGAGTCCACAAGACCCCGACACCGGATCGTGATGTCGCGGGTGCCCGCGAGGCGGGCCAGGCTGGAGACGCGGGGGCGTTTCTCGAGGCCCCGGTGGGCCGGAGCGGAGGAGTCATGACAGCGGCGACTCGCGACGAGGTACCCGTCGCTCTCGAAGGCGACGGCCTGGACGTACGCACCAAGCCCATGGGAGGCGGCATGTCCGTCGGCTTCTTCCGTCTGCCGCAGGGCACGGACATGGGTCCCGCCCTGAAGGGCCTCGACGGCGACGCGTGCCAGTGCCCGCACTGGGGCTACCTGCTGAAGGGGCGGCTGAGGATGCTCACGGCCGCCGGCGAAGAGGAGTACGCGGCGGGCCAGGCGTACTACTGGGGCCCCGGCCATGTTCCGGTGGCCCTGGAGGACTGCGAGTTCGTCGAGTTCTCCCCGACCGAGGACTTCCAGAAGGTGCTCGACCACGTCACGTCGCAGGCGGGATAGCGGCTGACGGATCCGCTGCCCGGCCGGGCGCGGTCCGCGGGGGTCACCGCGTCCTCGGTGCGTCCAGGGCGGCCGCAGCCCTGGCCCGGCGCCTGAGTCACGCGGTACCGGCCGGGCCTGTCGGTGCCGGGCGGTACCGTCGGATCATGGCTCAGGGATCGGGGAGCGGGGAGCGGCGACTGGCCGTGCTCGAAGGCGTGCTCGAGCGCATCACGTACGCCAACGAGGAGAACGGCTACACGGTCGCCCGGGTCGACACCGGCCGAGGCGGCGGCGACCTCCTCACCGTCGTCGGCGCGCTGCTCGGCGCCCAGGTCGGCGAGTTGCTGCGGATGGAGGGCCTGTGGGGCTCCCATCCGCAGTACGGCAAGCAGTTCACCGTCGAGAACTACACGACCGTGCTCCCGGCCACCGTCCAGGGCATCCGCCGCTACCTCGGCTCGGGCCTGGTCAAGGGCATCGGTCCCATCTTCGCCGACCGCATCACCCAGCACTTCGGGCTGGACACCCTCCGGATCATCGAGGAGGAGCCCAAGCGCCTGATCGAGGTCCCCGGTCTCGGCCCCAAGCGGACGAAGAAGATCGCCGACGCCTGGGAGGAGCAGAAGGCGATCAAGGAGGTCATGCTCTTCCTCCAGACCGTCGAGGTGTCCACGTCCATCGCGGTCCGCATCTACAAGAAGTACGGCGACGCCTCCATCTCCGTGGTGAAGAACCAGCCCTACCGGCTGGCCGCCGACGTCTGGGGCATCGGCTTCCTCACCGCCGACCGGATCGCCCAGTCCGTCGGCATCCCGCACGACAGCCCGGAACGCGTCAAGGCGGGCCTGCAGTACGCCCTTTCGCAGTCCACGGACCAGGGCCACTGCTACCTCCCCGAGGAACGGCTGATCACCGACGCGGTCAAGCTCCTCCAGGTCGACACCGGCCTGGTCATCGAGTGCCTCGCCGAGCTCGCGGCGCCCCCGGAGGAGGGGGAGGACCCCGGTGTCGTACGGGAGAAGGTGCCCGGTCCGGACGGCGCCACCGTCACCGCCGTCTACCTCGTCCCCTTCCACCGGGCCGAACTGTCCCTCTCGGCCCAGCTGTTGCGCCTCCTGCGCACCGGTCAGGACCGGATGCCCGGCTTCAAGGACGTGGCCTGGGACAAGGCGCTGGCCTGGCTCGGCTCGCGCACCGGGACCGATCTCGCGCCCGAGCAGGAGGCAGCCGTCCGGCTCGCGCTCACCCAGAAGGTCGCCGTCCTCACCGGCGGCCCCGGCTGCGGCAAGTCCTTCACGGTCCGCTCGATCGTGGAGCTGGCCCGCGCCAAGAAGGCCAAGGTCGTGCTCGCCGCCCCCACCGGCCGCGCCGCCAAGCGTCTCGCCGAGCTCACCGGCGCCGACGCCTCCACCGTCCACCGCCTGCTGGAACTGAAGCCCGGCGGCGACGCGGCCTACGACAAGGACCGCCCGCTGGACGCCGACCTGGTGGTGGTCGACGAGGCGTCGATGCTCGACCTGCTGCTCGCGAACAAGCTGGTGAAGGCCGTGCCCCCCGGGGCGCACCTGCTGTTCGTCGGGGACGTGGACCAGCTGCCCAGCGTCGGCGCCGGCGAGGTCCTGCGCGACCTGCTCGCCGAGGGCGGTCCGATCCCCGCGGTGCGGCTCACGCGCGTGTTCCGGCAGGCCCAGCAGTCCGGAGTGGTGACCAACGCGCACCGGATCAACTCCGGGCAGCACCCCGTCACCGACGGCATGAAGGACTTCTTCCTGTTCGTCGAGGACGACACGGAGGAGGTCGGCCGGCTCACCGTGGACGTGGCGGCGCGGCGGATTCCGGCCAAGTTCGGCCTCGACCCGCGCCGGGACGTCCAGGTGCTCGCCCCCATGCACCGGGGGCCCGCCGGCGCGGGCAACCTCAACGGGCTGCTCCAGCAGGCCATCACCCCCGGGCGCCCCGAGCTGGCCGAGAAGAGGTTCGGCGGAAGGGTCTTCCGGGTCGGCGACAAGGTCACCCAGATTCGCAACAATTACGAGAAGGGCACCAACGGTGTCTTCAACGGCACCGTGGGCGTGGTCACCTCGCTCGATCCGGTCGACCAGCGCCTGACGGTGCTGACGGACGAGGACGAGGAGGTTCCGTACGAGTTCGACGAGCTGGACGAGCTGGCCCACGCGTACGCGGTGACCATCCACCGTTCCCAGGGGAGCGAGTATCCGGCCGTGGTGATCCCGGTCACCACCAGCGCCTGGATGATGCTCCAGCGGAACCTCCTGTACACGGCGGTGACCCGCGCCAAGAGGCTTGTCGTCCTCGTCGGATCACGCAAAGCGATCGGCCAGGCGGTGCGCACGGTGTCCGCGGGACGCCGCTGTACGGCGCTCGACTTCCGGCTCTCGGGACTGTGAGCACAAAAAATGATCGATCAAATGAGTCATGTGGGTCACAGAGCTCTTCCGGAAGCGGGTTGGGGAGGGGCAGGATGGCGAGTTGGCGGCACTCAGTGCCGCCGATAAGCCCAATGGTCGACCCCGAGTGCACTCTCGTGCGCCAAATGGGGGATGGTAGAGACAGTCAGGGCAACCTCGAAGAAGAGGCACAACGTCGGTGAGGGATGACGTGAGCGAGCACACCAACAACGCTGTAGTACTGCGGTACGGCGACGGCGAGTACACCTACCCGGTGATCGACAGCACCGTCGGCGACAAGGGCTTCGACATCGGGAAGCTCCGCGCCCAGACCGGTCTGGTGACTCTGGACAGCGGCTACGGGAACACCGCCGCCTATAAATCCGCTGTCACCTATCTCGACGGCGAGTCGGGCATTCTCCGGTACCGCGGATACCCGATCGAGCAGCTGGCCGAGCGCTCCACCTTCCTGGAGGTCGCCTACCTGCTGATCAACGGCGAGCTGCCGACCGTCGACGAGCTCACCTCGTTCAAGACCGACATCACGCAGCACACCCTGCTGCACGAGGACGTCAAGAACTTCTACCGCGGCTTCCCGCGGGACGCCCACCCGATGGCCATGCTGTCGTCGGTGGTCTCCGCGCTGTCCACGTTCTACCAGGACAGCCACAACCCGTTCGACGAGAAGCAGCGCAACCTCTCGACGATCCGGCTGCTCGCCAAGCTTCCGACGATCGCGGCGTACGCGTACAAGAAGTCGATCGGTCACCCGTTCGTCTACCCGCGCAACGACCTCGGTTACGTCGAGAACTTCCTTCGCATGACCTTCTCGGTCCCGGCGCAGGACTACGAACTCGACCCGGTCGTCGTCTCCGCCCTGGACAAGCTGCTCATCCTGCACGCGGACCACGAGCAGAACTGTTCGACCTCCACGGTCCGCCTGGTCGGCTCCTCGCAGGCGAACATGTTCGCCTCGATCTCCGCCGGCATCTCCGCCCTGTGGGGCCCGCTGCACGGCGGCGCCAACCAGTCGGTGCTGGAGATGCTGGAGGGCATCCAGGCCACCGGCGGCGATGTCGACTCCTTCATCCGCAAGGTGAAGAACAAGGAGGACGGCGTCCGCCTGATGGGCTTCGGCCACCGGGTCTACAAGAACTTCGACCCGCGCGCCAAGATCATCAAGGCCGCCGCGCACGACGTGCTGTCCGCCCTCGGCAAGTCCGACGAGCTGCTGGACATCGCGCTGAAGCTGGAGGAGCACGCGCTCTCCGACGACTACTTCGTCTCGCGCAGCCTCTACCCGAACGTGGACTTCTACACCGGCCTGATCTACCGCGCCATGGGCTTCCCGACCGAGATGTTCACGGTCCTGTTCGCCCTCGGCCGCCTGCCGGGCTGGATCGCCCAGTGGCACGAGATGATCAAGGAGCCCGGTTCCCGCATCGGCCGCCCGCGCCAGATCTACACGGGTGTCGTCGAGCGCGACTTCGTTCCGGTCGAGGCGCGTTGATCACCGCGGCCGCCTAGGGTCTGTCCGGCGGTCAGGTCGCAGGACATCCGCGGCGCCTCATCGACGCAGGCCGTGAACGGTCAGCCGGGCATTACGGTGGGACACGAAGGCCTCCGTGCGGTGAAGATTCGACACCTTCACCACACACGGAGGCCTTCGTCATGACCAAGCCCGGCCGGCGTCGACAACGCTTGTGATCACCACACCCGGCGAGCGGCGGCCCGGCGCACGAAAGCGGAAGGCGCCCTGTCGACGGTCCCCCCACGGGCCGGCGTCCAGGGCGCCTTCCCATGTCCCGGTGCGGATTCCCCCCACGGGATCCGGCCGGGCGTCTGTGAGAAAACCAGCGCCTGAAATTCGCTGTTGAGCAAAACGAGCAGAACTCGTCGTATTACTGCTGTGTGCGGTCTGCCGGGACAGCGCACGCTGGGAGGGCCGCTCAAAGCTCCCCGGTGTGCGTGCCCCGGCAACGCATCCCTGAGGACGTCCCCCAAGACATCCTCAGATGTCAGTCGGCGCCCCCCAAGACGCTTCCTGACACCGTCAACTTAGACCTTCGATCCCCTTCGATGGTTACGTTCGCGTCACTGTGATCTGGGTCTCTTGCGTATGTCCGTTAGATGCGCAAGGGCCCGGATACGGCGAACGAGACCCAAGCGTAAGGATGATGCGCGAGCCTTGTGAAGAGCTTATGTGAGGCGAGCGCAGGACTCCAGAGGGGCTTTGGCCTCGACTTCGACCAACCCGGCGGTAACAACGGCGTACTTCGCGATTCCGCTAACGGAATGTTCGCGGGCGGAGGCTGTTCGTCACCGCGAACGCCGACGAAGGCCTGGTGATCGCGAGTCGGCCGCTTGGCGGGTCCCGGACGGTCTCCGCCGCACCGCACGGCCCCGGTTCAGCCGGTCGGTGCGATCCGGGGCGGGAGGCCGGTGCTCAGGGCTTGCCGGCGAGTTCGAAGCCGGCCTCGTCGACGGCGGCGCGCACGGCCTCCTCGTCGAGCGGGGCCGCGGACACGACGGTGACCTCGCCGGTCGCGGCGACGGCCTTCACCGAGCTGACGCCGGGGATCTCCGAGATCTCGCCGGAGACGGAGCCCTCGCAGTGCCCGCAGCTCATGCCGCTCACCTGGTAGACGGTGGTGACGGAGCCGGGGGTGTCGGTCTGAGCGGTCATCTCGTTCTCCTCGTCGGGACGGGTGGGACTCACCCCCGTACGCTATACCCCTAGGGGGTACATCTCCAAGACGGGTCGCGGAGCGTCGGCAACCGGCGGGGACGCCGCGGACCGGCGTGCCGGGCCCCGCGTCCGCGGCATGGTCCGCCGGGCGGCCCTACGGGCCGGGGTGGCCGAGTCTCTCCCCGGCCAGCGGGTCGAGGTAGCGGACCAGGACGTTCTTCAGTTCCTGGATGTAGGCCGCCCGCTCGGCGCCCTCGTGGGCGAGGACGAGCTCCAGGCCCGCCTTGTACAGGCCCAGGCACATGTGCGCGGTACGGGTGAGGTCGGCGGGGGGCGCGTCGGGCAGGAACGAGGAGAGCAGGCCCTCGATGCGGGAGAGCAGGGTGGCGTGCAGCGCGTCGTGCGCCTCGGCGATCCGGCCGGGGACGTCGGGGCCGTGCATCAGGGCGAAGAACACCGGGTGTTCGCAGTTGAAGTCGATGAACCGCTCGACGGCGGAACCGACGGCCTCCTCCAGCGGGGTCACGGGGTCGATCGGTGCGAGCGCCTCGCCGTACGTCTCCCGCATCTCGTGCATGAGCCGGTCGCCCAGCTCGATCGCGATCGCTTCCTTGTTCGGGAAGAACTGGTAGAGCGTGCCCGGCGAGACGCCCGCCTCGCGGGCGATGGCGTTGGTGCTGGCGGCCGTGTAACCGGTGGTGCAGAAGACGTTGGCGGCGGCTTCGAGGAGTTGGGCGATCCGGCGCTCACCGCGGGCCTGGCGGCGGCGCGGCGGCTGCTCCTTCTCCTGCTGCTCCTGCTGCTCCTGGCTCTCGGGCACGCGTTTTCCCCAAGTCTCCGAACGCGGTTGACAAACACGAGCGGTCGCTCGCATTCTGGTGGAACGCGAGCGATCTCTCGTGTTTGCCATTTTATGCCTTCCTGGGTGAAGGGGACACCGCCCGATGACCGAAGTCAACGACCCGCCCCGCGCCGGCGGCTGGACCCGATTCGTGACCGCCCGCCCCCGGTTGTCGCTGCTCGCGGCACTGGTCGTCACCGTGCTCGCCGTGCTGGCCGGCAGCGGGGTCGCCGACCGGCTGGGCGCCGGCGGCTGGGAGGATCCGGGCGCCGAGTCGACGTACGCGACCAAGGCGCTGGAGCGCGAGTTCCCCGACTCCCAGCCCAACCTCCTGCTCCTGGTGGACTCGGGCGGCGCCTCGGTCGACGCCCCGGCGGTCGCCGCGGAGGCCGAGCGCCTCGCCGGGCGACTGGCCGGGGAGCGGGGCGTCGTGGGCGTCAGCTCCTACTGGCAGTCGGGTGCCCCCGCTCTGCGCGCGAAGGACGGCCACGAGGCGCTGATCGCCGCCCGGATCACGGGCGACGAGAAGGAGATGGGCCGGACCCTGGACCGCATCGCCTCCTCGTACCGGGGCGCGCACGGCCCGGTGGACGTGACGGTGGGCGGCCCGGTGGCCGTCCGGCACGAGATGCAGACGATCATCCAGGAGGACCTGGTCCGCGCCGAGATCATCGCGCTGCCGGTGACACTGGTGCTGCTGGTGATGGTCTTCGGCAGCGCGGTCGCCGCCCTGCTGCCGCTCGGCATCGGCATCGTCGCGATACTCGGCACGAACGCGGTACTGCGCGGCCTCACCGAGGTCACCGACGTCTCCGTCTTCGCACTGAACCTCACCACGGCCCTGGGGCTCGGCCTCGCCGTCGACTACGCCCTGTTCATCGTCCGGCGCTTCCGCGAGGAACTGTCCACCGGAGCCGAGCCGTCGACGGCGGTCGGCACCACCCTGCGTACGGCCGGCCGCACCGTGCTCTTCTCCGCGCTCACGGTCGCGGTCTCCCTCGCGGCGATGCTGCTCTTCCCGCAGTACTTCCTGCGGTCCTTCGCCTACGCCGGCATAGCGGTCGTCCTGCTGGCCGCGGCGGCCGCGCTGATCCTGCTCCCGGCGGCCCTGGTCCTGCTGGGCCACCGGGTCAACTCCCTCGACCTGCGCCGCGTGTTCCGGCGCCGCGTGTTCCGGCGCGGCGGGCCGCCGCGGGCGGCCATGGAGGGCAGTGGTGCCTGGACGCGCACCGCGAGCCTCGTCATGCGCCGCGCACCCTTCTTCGCCCTCGGCACCACCGCCGTGCTCGTCCTCCTCGGCCTGCCCTTCCTGGGCGTGAAGTTCGGCACCGCCGACGACCGCCAACTGCCCGCCTCCGCCGAGTCCCACGTCGTACAGCAGCACATCCGGGACGGCTTCCCCGGCAGCCCCGGCGGCGGACTCGACGTGCTCGCCGAAGGGCCGGCGACCCGGGCGCAGTACGCCGCGTACAAGGAGCGGATCGCGGACCTGTCCGAGGTGCGGCGGGTCGACGGCCCGCTGGTCAAGGGCGACTCGGCGTACTTCACGGTGCTGCCGAAGGGCGAGGCCGTCGACGACCCGGCTCAGCGCCTGGTGGGCGAACTGCGCGCCGTCAACGCCCCCTTCGACACCAAGGTGACCGGCGCGGCGGCGGTGCTGGTCGACTCCAAGGACGCGATAGCCGAACAACTGCCCCTCGCGGGCGCCTTCATCGTGATCGTCACCCTGCTCCTGGTGTTCTTGCTGACAGGCAGCGTGCTGATACCGGTCCAGGCGGTCGTGCTCAACGCGCTCAGCCTCACCGCGATGTTCGGAGCGGTGGTCTGGATCTTCCAGGACGGCCATCTGTCCGGCCTGCTCGGCTTCACCAGCCCCGGCTCCATCGAGACCACCCTTCCGGTCCTGATGTTCTGCGTGGCCTTCGGCCTGTCGATGGACTACGGCGTCTTCCTGCTCTCCCGCATCAAGGAGGAGTACGACGAGACCGGCGACCACGACCAGGCGGTCCGGCACGGGCTCCAGCGCACCGGCGGGCTGATCACCGCGGCCGCGGTCATCCTCGCGGTGGTGATGGTCGCGATCGGCACGTCCAGGGTGACCAACACCAAGATGCTCGGCCTGGGCATCGCCCTGGCGGTCGTGATGGACGCGATGATCGTCCGCAGCCTCCTGGTCCCGGCGGTCATGCGCCTCACGGGCCGGGCGACCTGGTGGGCCCCGGGGCCGCTGCGGCGGTTCCACCAGCGGTTCGGCCTGAGCGAGGGCGGCGGCGGACCCGAGCGGACCGTGACGCCGGACCGGGACAAGGTGGCGGCGCACGGCTAGCGTTCCCCCAGTCAGGGGTGATCGGCGACAGGCAGGGCGGGCGTATGCGGGCAGTGGTGTTCGAGCGGTACGGGGAGCCGGCCGAGGTGCGGGAGGTGGCCGACCCGAAGCCCGCGGAGCACGGGGTCGTGGTGCGGGTCGAGGCGACGGGACTGTGCCGCAGCGACTGGCACGGCTGGCAGGGCCACGACCCGGACATCACGCTGCCGCATGTGCCCGGGCATGAACTCGCCGGTGTCGTCGAGGCGGTGGGCGCCCGGGTGACCGGCTGGCGCCCGGGCGATCGAGTGACCGTCCCCTTCGTGTGCGCCTGCGGCACCTGTCCGTCCTGCGCGGCGGGCGACCAGCAGGTGTGCGAGCACCAGACACAGCCGGGCTTCACGCACTGGGGTTCCTTCGCCCAGTACGTGGCGCTGGACCACGCGGAGGTGAATCTCGTCGCGGTCCCGGACGAGATGTCCTTCGCCACCGCCGCCTCGCTGGGCTGCCGGTTCGCCACGGCGTTCCGGGCGGTGGTGCAGCAGGGCAGGGTGGCGGCGGGGGAGTGGGTCGCGGTGCACGGCTGCGGGGGCGTCGGCCTGTCGGCGGTGATGATCGCGGCGGCGTCGGGCGCGCGGGTCGTGGCCGTCGACGTGGCGCCTCAGGCCCTGGACCTGGCAAGGAAGTTCGGCGCGGCGCAGTGCGTGGACGCGTCCGGCACCGAGGACACGGCGGCGGCGGTCCGCGAGCTGACCGGCGGCGGCGCGCACCTCTCCCTCGACGCCCTCGGCTCGCCCGCCACCTGCGTGGCCTCGGTGAACGGCCTGCGCCGCCGCGGCCGCCATGTCCAGGTCGGCCTGCTGCCCTCCCCGACCGGTACGACACCGGTGCCGATGGCCCGAGCGATCGGACTGGAGCTGGAACTCCTCGGCAGTCACGGCATGGCCGCGCACACCTACCCGCCGATGCTGGAGCTGGTCCGTGCGGGAGTGCTGCGGCCCGACCTGCTGGTCACGTCCACGATCACCCTGGACGCGACCCCGTCCGCACTGGCCGCGATGGGCGCGGCACCGGGGGCGGGGGTGACCGTCATCGAGCCGTGGAGCTGAGGGCGGCCCACTCGTGGTCGAGCAGGGACATCAGCACCTCGTCGGTCCACTCGCCCTCGCGCAGCGCCGCCTCCCGCCGGACACCCTCGACCACGAAGCCGACCTTCTCGTACACGCGCCGGGCTCGGTGGTTAGTGCCGTAGACCTCCAACTGGATCCGGTGCAGGCCCAGTTGCTCGAAGCCGTGGCCGACGATGAGCCGGGTGGCCTCGGTGCCGAGCCCCCGGCCCCGGCCGCGGGGGCCGATGAGAGTGCGGAAGGTGCAGCCGCGGGCGTGCCGGTCCCACTCGTGCAGGACGACCTCGCCGACGAGTTCGCCGGTGGCGCGGTCGGTGACGGCGAGGTCGAGGCGGTCCGGCCGGCCGGACCGGGAGCCGTACCAGGAACGCAGTCCCTCCAAGGTGAGTTCGGTCGACGGCTCGAAGGTGAAGCGGACGACCTCGGGGTCCTGGATGATCTCCCAGATCTGCTCGGCGTCGGCCGCGGTGAATGGTCGCAGCCTGGTCTTTTCGCCGGTCAGGACGGGTTTGACGGAGAAGTCCATGGGAGGACTGTGCCCCACGGGCGAGTGGGGCGCAGGTGTTTTTCCGGCCGTCAGAACTCTCGTCGGCCCCGGTTGCCCGGGCGGGACGCCACCCACGCGCGGACGGTGTCCGCGTACCAGAAGGGCTTGCCGCCCTCGACGTGGTCGGGCGGTGGCAGCAGCCCGTGCTTGCGGTACGAGCGCACGGTGTCCGGCTGCACCCGGATGTGCGCCGCGATGTCCTTGTAGGACCAGAGCCTTCGGTCGGTCATGGGTTGCCCCTCCCTGCGCGTACCGCGGGGGCGGCCGGGGGCGGCCGTCCGGGGGAGCCGGGCACTGCGCTGGCGATCACAAAGCCTGTGCCCCGGTGAACGACGCGGCGCGAGGGCTGGGCAGGGCCTGTGCGCCGGGTGTGACGCAAGACCCGCGTACTTGCGACATGCGTGACACAAGGGAGGTACTTGTGACAGAGGTGACGCAAATGCGTACGCGGGCTCGTCGGCGGGGCGCGTTGACTTGTGGGTGACCGTGTCCTCCGGATCGCCCGGCCGGACGTCCGGCGTGCCGTCGGCGTGCCCCGCCGGTGTCGTGGCGGCTATGCCCCGCAGGACCTCAGGAAGGCCCGCGTCCGCTGCGCGATCGGCAGCGGCTTGTCCGGCTCGCACGGGTACATGTCCTGCTCGACGATCGCGAACAGGTCGACGTCGAGCTTCTGCGCGGCCTCCAGGACGGGCCCCAGTTCGGGCACCCCGTTGGGCGGCTCGCACATCACTCCGCGTGCGACCGCCGGCCCGAACGGCACCTCGCCCGCCCGCACGTCCGCAAGGATCTCCGGGTCGACCTGCTTGAGGTGCAAATACCCGATCCGCTCGCCGTAGGTCTCGATGAGCTTGACGCTGTCGCCGCCGCAGTACGCGTAGTGCCCGGTGTCCAGGCACAGTGACACCAGCGAGGAGTCGGTGGCGTCGAGGAAGCGGACCACGTTCTCCTCGCTGTCGATGTGGGTGTCGGCGTGCGGGTGGACGACGATCTGCAGGCCGTACTCCTCGCGCACCCGGCTCCCCAGCCGTTCGGTCAGGGAGCTGAGATTGCGCCACTGCTCGGGCGTGAGGGTGTCCGGCTCCAGCACCTCACCGGTCTTGTCGTCCCGCCAGAAGGACGGGATGACCACCAGGTGGGATGCGCCCATCGCCTGCGCCAGGACCGCGTTGTCCGCGACATGGTCCCAGGTCTTCTCCCACACGGCCTCGCCGTGGTGCAGGCCGGTGAAGACCGTGCCGGCCGACACTTTCAGGCCACGCCGGGAGGTCTCCTCGGTGAGGACGGCGGGATCGGTCGGCAGGTAGCCGTAGGGGCCGAGTTCGATCCACTCGTAGCCGGACTGCGCGACCTCGTCGAGGAAGCGCTGCCAGGGAACCTGCTGGGGATCGTCCGGGAACCAGACGCCCCAGGAGTCGGGGGCCGATCCGATCCGGATGCGGGACAGTGAGGTCTGAGGTGACAACGACGTCATGGCCGCCAGCGTGCGGATCCCGAGCGAGGGTGTCAAGCCCTGGTCCGAATGTCTGGACAAAACATTGACAGGGCTCACCATGCGGGGCTAGAAAGCCGTGGAGAGCCGACACGAAGGGAAGTCGATGGCGTACGACCTGATCACCATGGGGCGGATAGGAGTGGACCTCTATCCGCTGCAGACGGGCGTCCCGCTGCCGCAGGTGTCGTCCTTCGGCAAGTTCCTCGGCGGCTCGGCCGCCAACGTCGCGGTCGCCGCGGCCCGCCTGGGACGGCACACTGCGGTGATCACGCGGACCGGCGACGACCCGTTCGGCACCTACCTGCACGAGGCGCTGCGGGACTTCGGCGTCGACGACCGCTGGGTCACCCCGGTCCCCGGCCTGCCGACCCCGGTCACCTTCTGCGAGGTCTTCCCGCCGGACGACTTCCCGCTGTACTTCTACCGCCGGCCCAAGGCGCCCGACCTCGAGATCGACGCCCACGAGCTGGACCTCGACGCCGTCCGCGAGGCCCGCATCTTCTGGGTCACCGGCACCGGCCTGAGCGAGGAGCCCAGCCGTACGGCGACCCTGGCGGCCCTCGCCCACCGGGCCAAGGCCGGCACCACGGTCTTCGACCTGGACTGGCGGCCCATGTTCTGGACGGACCCGGACACGGCCCGGCCCTTCTACGAAGAGGCCCTGCGCCACACCACCGTCGCCGTCGGCAACCTCGACGAGGTGGAGGTGGCGACCGGAGTGCGCGAGCCGCACGCCGCCGCCCGCGCACTGCTCGACGCCGGTGTCGAACTCGCCGTCGTCAAGCAGGGCCCGAAGGGTGTCCTCGCCGTCAACAGCAAGGGCGAGTCCGCCGAGGTCCCGCCCCTGCCGGTGACCGTCCTCAACGGCCTCGGCGCCGGCGACGCCTTCGGGGGCTCCCTCTGCCACGGCCTGCTGGAGGGCTGGGACCTGGAGAAGATCATGCGGCATGCCAACGCGGCCGGTGCGATCGTCGCCTCCCGCCTGGAGTGCTCGTCCGCGATGCCCACGCCGGACGAAGTGACGTCGGCCCTCGCGGCGGGAGCCGTCCTGTGAGCACCGTCGCCCCCGCCGGCAACGGCCCCGTGCCCTCCGTCGACGTCACGGAACTCGTCCGTCTGCGCACCCACCACCCCGACGCGATCGCGGAGGCCGCCGCCCGCCGCCCCCGCCGCCCGCTGCTCAACGAGGCCGGCCGGCTGATGATCGTCGCCGCCGACCACCCGGCCCGCGGCGCCCTCGGCGTCGGCGACCGCAAGTTCGCCATGGCCAACCGCGTCGACCTGCTCGAACGCCTCTGCCTGGCGCTGAGCCGCCCCGGCGTGGACGGCGTCCTCGCCACCGCCGACATCCTCGACGACCTGCTGCTGCTCGGCGCCCTCGACGGCAAGGTCGTCATGGGCTCGATGAACCGCGGCGGCCTCCAGGGCGCCAGCTTCGAACTCGACGACCGCTTCACCGGCCACCGCCCCGAGGACATCGAGCGCTTCGGCTTCGACGCCGGCAAGCTGCTCCTGCGGATCGACTACGACGACCCGGGCTCCCTCACCACCCTGGAGTCCACGGCCCGCGCCATCGACGACATGGCCGCGCGCCGGCTCCCCGTCTTCGTCGAGCCGTTCATCAGCGAACGCTCCGCCGAGGGCAGACTCCGCAACGACCTTTCCGCGGAGGCCGTCACCAAGTCGATCGCCATCGCCTCCGGGCTCGGCGGCAGTTCGGCCTACACCTGGCTGAAGGTGCCGGTCACCGAGAACCCCGACGACATGGCCGAGGTCATGGCGGCCTCCACGCTGCCCGCCGTGCTGCTCGGCGGCGAGGTCGGCGACGACCAGGACGGGGCGTACGAGAAGTGGCGGGGCGCCCTGCAACTGCCCACCGTGCGCGGCCTGGTGGTCGGCCGTTCGCTGCTGTACCCGGCGGACGGCGACGTGGCCGCCGCCGTGGACACCGCCGTAGGACTGCTGTGAGGGCCGCATGACGAGCAACGACCTCTACCTCGCGAAGGGCGCCACGACGGGCGCCCGGTACGCCGTCGACATCGACCCGAAGCGGGCCGGCTGGACCTACAGCAGCCTGCGGATCGTCGAGCTGGAGCCCGGCGGCACGCACGCCTTCGACGCCGGGGACAGCGAGTGGATCGTTGTCCCGCTGCAAGGCGGCTGTACTGTGCAAACAGAGGGCAGCGAGTTCCAACTCCTGGGCCGGGAAAGCGTGTTCAGCGGAGTCACCGACTTCGCGTACGTGCCCCGTGGCGCCCGGGCACAGATCGCCTCCGGCGCGGGCGGCCGCTTTGCTTTGGCAGGAGCGAAGTGCGAGCGACGACTCCCCGCCCGCTACGGCCCCGCGCCGGAGGTCCCGCAGGAACAGCGTGGCAGCGGCAACTGCACCCGCCACGTCCGCAACTTCGCCTCGGCCGACGCCTTCGACTGCGACAAGCTGATCGCCGTCGAGGTGATCACGCCCGGCGGCAACTGGTCCTCGTACCCGCCGCACAAGCACGACGAGCATCGGCCGGGCGAGGAGGCGGAGCTCGAGGAGATCTACTACTTCGAGATCGACGGCCCGAACGGATTCGGCTACCAGCGCGTATCCCCCTCCCGTGAGGGCGGTTCGGACGTCCTCGCGGAGGTCCGCTCCGGCGACGCCGTCCTCGTCCCCGACGGATGGCACGGCCCGTCGATCGCCCAGCCCGGCCATGACATGTACTACCTGAACGTCATGGCGGGCCCGGGCGAGACCCGGGAATGGCGGATCTGCTTCCACCCGGACCATACGGAGGGTTACCGATGACCTCGACGACGAGGCTGACGGTCGCACAGGCGCTGGTGCGTTTCCTGGCCGCCCAGTACACGGAGCGGGACGGCGAACGGCAGCGGCTGATCAGCGCGACCTGGGGCATCTTCGGCCACGGGAACGTCGCCGGGCTCGGCCAGGCGCTCGTGGAGTACGCCGACGAGATGCCGTACCACCAGGGCCGCAACGAGCAGTCCATGGTGCACGCGGCCGTGGGTTACGCGAGGCAGTCGAACCGCCTGTCCACCCACGCGGTCACGACCTCCATCGGCCCCGGCGCGACCAACCTGGTCACCGGTGCCGCCCTCGCCACGATCAACCACATCCCGGTCCTGCTGCTCCCCGGCGACACCTTCGCCACGCGGGTCGCCGACCCGGTCCTCCAGCAGCTGGAACTGCCGTACGCGGGAGACGTGTCGGTCAACGACTGCCTGCGCCCGGTCTCGAGGTACTTCGACCGCGTCACCCGCCCGGAAGCCCTCATCCCGGCCGCGCTCCAGGCCATGCGGGTACTCACCGACCCGGTGGAGACCGGCGCGGTCACCCTCGCCCTCCCGCAGGACGTCCAGGCCGAGGCGTACGACTGGCCGGACGAGTTCTTCGCCGAGCGCACCTGGGTCGTACGACGGCCCGGCGCCGACGCGACCGAGCTGGCCGAGGCCGTCACCGCGATCCGGGCGGCCGAGCGCCCCCTGCTGATCGCGGGCGGCGGCGTCCACCACAGCCGCGCCGAGGAGGCCCTGGCCGAGTTCGCGGCGGCCACCGGCATCCCGGTCGCCTCCACCCAGGCCGGCAAGGGCTCCCTGCGCCACGACCACCCCCAGGACGTCGGCGGCGTCGGCCACACCGGCACCGCCACGGCCGACGAACTCGCCCGCCTGGCCGACCTGATCATCGGCGTCGGCACCCGCTACACCGACTTCACCACCGCCTCCGGCACCCTGTTCGAGAAGCCCGGGGTCCGCTTCCTCAACCTCAACATCGCCCCCTACGACGGCCACAAGCTCGCCGGCATGCCGCTCGTCGCGGACGCCCGCAGCGGCCTCCAGGAGCTCACCCAGTCCCTGGGCATGCACGCGCACCGGGTCACGGACGCGTACGTCAGCGAGTACACCCTGGACAAGGAGCGCTGGGAGCAGCGCGTCGACGCCTGCTACGAGGCCGAGGAGCCGGACGTACGGCCGACGCAGTCCCAGGTGCTCGGCGCGCTGGACGCCCTCGTGGACGAGTCGGACGTGATCATCAACGCGGCCGGTTCGCTCCCCGGCGACCTGCACAAGCTGTGGCGGGCACGCTCCCGGGACCAGTACCACCTGGAGTACGGCTACTCCTGCATGGGCTACGAGATTCCGGCGGCCATCGGCGTCAAGATGGCGGCACCCGATCGGCCCGTGTGGGCGCTGGTCGGCGACGGCACCTATCTGATGATGCCGACGGAGATCGTGACGGCCGTACAGGAGGGGATCGCGATCAAGATGCTCCTCATCCAGAACCACGGCTACGCGTCCATCGGCGGACTGTCCGAGACGGTGGGCGGCGAGCGGTTCGGCACCGCGTACCGCTACCAGTCCCAGGACGGCACCTACACGGGGGCGCCGCTCCCCGTGGACCTCGCCGCGAACGTGGCGAGCCTCGGCATGCGCGTGCTGCGCGCGAAGACCGTACGGGATCTGCGGGCCGCGCTCGCCGAGGCCCGTGCGGCCGACACTCCCACATGTGTCTACGTCGAGACGGAAACGGCAGACACAGTGTCGGGCCCGCCGCCGGCGCAGGCCTGGTGGGATGTACCTGTGGCCGAAACCGCGACCCGACCGTCCGCGGTGAAGGCACGTGAGCTGTACGAACGGCACGTCTCCACCCGACGCCGCCATCTGTGAAGGAGTACTCGGTCATGACGAAGATCGTCAACCACTGGATCGGCGGCAAGACCGTCGAAGGCGCGTCGGGTACGTACGGGCCGGTCACCGACCCCGCGACCGGCGCGGTCACCACCAAGGTCGCGTTCGCCTCCGTCGAGGAGGTGGACGCCGCCGTCGCCGCCGCCAAGGACGCCTACGCGACCTGGGGCACCTCGTCGCTCGCCAAGCGGACCACCATCCTGTTCAAGTTCCGGTCGCTGCTGGACGCGAACCGTGACGCCATCGCCGAGCTGATCACCGCCGAGCACGGCAAGGTGCACAGCGACGCGCTCGGTGAGGTCGCGCGCGGCCTGGAGATCGTGGACCTGGCGTGCGGGATCACCGTGCAGCTGAAGGGCGAGCTGTCGACCGAGGTGGCCAGCCGCGTGGACGTCTCGTCCATCCGGCAGCCGCTCGGTGTCGTCGCGGGCATCACGCCGTTCAACTTCCCGGCGATGGTCCCGATGTGGATGTTCCCGATCGCCATCGCGACCGGCAACACCTTCGTCCTGAAGCCGTCCGAGAAGGACCCGTCGGCGTCCCTGAAGATCGCCGAGCTGCTGGCCGAGGCCGGTCTGCCGGACGGCGTCTTCAACGTCGTCAACGGCGACAAGGTGGCCGTCGACCGCCTCCTGGAGCACCCGGACGTCAAGGCCGTCTCCTTCGTCGGCTCGACCCCGATCGCCCGCCACATCCACACCACCGCCTCGGCGAACCACAAGCGCGTCCAGGCCCTGGGCGGCGCCAAGAACCACATGCTGGTCCTGCCGGACGCCGACCTGGACGCGGCGGCGGACGCGGCGGTCTCGGCGGCCTACGGCTCCGCGGGCGAGCGCTGCATGGCCATCTCGGCCGTGGTCGCGGTCGGCGCGATCGGCGACGAGCTGGTCGACAAGATCCGCGAGCGCGCCGAGAAGATCAAGATCGGTCCCGGCAACGACCCGACCTCCGAGATGGGCCCGCTGATCACCGCCGTCCACCGCGACAAGGTGGCCTCCTACGTGGAGGGCGCGGCGGCCGAGGGCGCCGAGGTCGTCCTCGACGGCACCGGCTACACGGTCGACGGCTTCGAGGACGGTCACTGGATCGGCATCTCCCTGCTCGACAAGGTGCCGACCACCGCGAAGGCCTACCAGGACGAGATCTTCGGCCCGGTGCTGTGCGTGCTGCGCGTCGACACGTACGACGACGGCGTGGCCCTCATCAACAGCTCGCCGTTCGGCAACGGCACCGCGATCTTCACCCGGGACGGCGGCGCGGCCCGCCGCTTCCAGATGGAGATCGAGGCCGGCATGGTCGGCGTGAACGTCCCGATCCCGGTCCCCGTCGGCTACCACTCCTTCGGTGGCTGGAAGGACTCGCTCTTCGGCGACCACCACATCTACGGCAACGACGGCACGCACTTCTACACCCGCGGCAAGGTCGTCACCACCCGCTGGCCCGACCCGGCGGACGCCCCGGCCGGCGTCGACCTGGGCTTCCCGCGCAACCACTGACACCGAACCGATCAGGGGCCGTTCGTGACACGACGGCCCCGCTTCTTTGGCCGCTGCGCGGCCATCAAGGGGCGCGGGGAACTGCGCGACCAGCCACAACGAGCCCGCACCCGGCCGGAGACAGAACCCACCGAGCTCTCAGCCGTACCACGCCCGCGGTACAGGAAACC
This sequence comes from Streptomyces sp. NPDC033131, assembly GCF_055578365.1. Lineage (NCBI taxonomy): Bacteria > Bacillati > Actinomycetota > Actinomycetes > Kitasatosporales > Streptomycetaceae > Streptomyces > Streptomyces sp. NPDC033131. Next base: position 105,456 of record NZ_JBVIPA010000003.1, on the reverse strand, counting down.
GCCCCCGTACCCCCACGGGATGGGGCGTGGTTCACCCCCCGGTAGATAACTTCCCGACAGTTTCACCCCGTACCGTTGACGCATGGATCTTCGACTGCCCCGGCTGCAAGACCTGCTCCGGCGGCCACGACGGCTCGGCGTCGCCGCGGCCGCCGTCGTGGTGCTCGCCGGCGCCGGGACATGGACGGCCGCCGCCGACGACGACGCGCCGCCGGTACGCCGTACCGACCGGGTCATGGACATGAGGGGCGGGGTGCGCATCGACACCTCGTACTTCACGTCTCCCGACGCGGGACGCCGCCCCGCCGTCCTCCTCGCCCACGGCTTCGGCGGCAGCAAGAACGACGTACGGCAGCAGGCCCAGGACCTGGCCCGGGACGGGTACGCGGTCCTGACCTGGTCGGCCCGCAGCTTCGGCGAGTCGACCGGCAGGATCGGACTCAACGACCCGAAGGGCGAGGTCGCCGACGTCCGCAAGCTCATCGACTGGCTCGCGAAGCAGCCGCAGGTCCAGCTCGACAAGGCCGGCGACCCGCGCGTGGGCATGGCGGGCGCGTCCTACGGCGGCGCGATCGCGCTGGAGACCGCCGGGTACGACGACCGGGTGGACGCCATCGCCCCGGCGATCACCTACTGGAACCTCGCCGACGCCCTCTTCCCGAACGGCGTGTTCAAGAAGCTGTGGGCGGGCATCTTCGTCAACTCCGGCGGCGGCTGTGAGAAGTTCGAGCCGCAGCTGTGCCGGATGTACGAACGGGTCGCCGAGTCCGGCACCCCGGACCCGGAGGCCGTCAAGCTCCTTCAGGAGCGCTCGCCGTCCGCCGTCGGCGACCGCATCAAGGTGCCCACCCTGCTGATGCAGGGCCAGACCGACTCCCTCTTCCCGCTCGGCCAGGCCGACGCGGCCGCGAAGGCGATCCGCGCCAACGGCGCCCCGGTCGACGTCGACTGGCTCGCGGGCGGCCACGACGGCGGCGACATGGAGACGAGCCGCGTCCAGGCACGCGTGCAGTCCTGGTTCGACCGGTACCTCAAGGACGACAAGGCCGCCGACACCGGCCCCGCCTTCCGCATCACCCGCACCGGAGGCGTCGACTCCACCGACGGCCAGGCGCTGCGGCGGGGCGCGAGCGACGACACGTACCCCGGCCTGGAGAGCGGGCGGAAGACCTTCGCCCTGACCGGCCGCGAGCAGAGCTTCGCCAACCCGGCGGGCGCCAACCCGCCCGCCGTCTCGGCCCTTCCCGGCCTCGGCGGCGGCGGCCTCGCCCAGCTCTCCTCGCTCGGCGTCGGCGTCTCGCTGGACTTCCCCGGCCAGTTCGCCCGCTTCGAGTCGGCGCCGGTCACCGACGACGTCCGGATCACCGGATCGCCGAAGGTCACCGTCCACGTCGAGTCGACGAGCGACGACGCCGTCCTCTTCGGCAAGGTGTACGACGTCGGCCCGGGCGGCACCCAGCAGGTGCTGCCCTCCCAGCTGGTCACCCCCCTCAGGGTCGAGGGCGCCAAGGCCGGCAAGGACGTGACGATCACGCTGCCCGCCGTCGACCACGACGTCGAGAAGGGCCACCGGCTGCGTCTGGTCCTCGCCTCCACCGACCTCGGATACGCCTCCCCGGCCGCTCCGGCGACGTACACCGTCTCCCTGAAGGGCGACCTCACGGTGCCGACGGCCCCCGGCGTGACCACCGCGGCCGCCCCGCTGCCCGCGTGGGTGTGGTGGCTGCCCCTCGCCGGCGCGGTGGTCGCCCTGGCCCTGCTGCTGACCGGCCGCCGCCGTACCTCCGCGGCGCCCCTCGACCCGGACCTCACGGAAGTCCCCCTGCAGATAACGGACCTGAGCAAGCGGTACGCCAAGTCGGCGGACCGGTACGCGGTCAAGGACCTGTCCTTCCGCGTCGAGAAGGGGCAGGTCCTCGGCCTCCTGGGCCCGAACGGCGCGGGCAAGACGACCACCCTGCGCATGCTGATGGGCCTGATCAAGCCGGACGACGGAGAGATCCGCGTCTTCGGCCGGGCGATCCGCCCGGGCGCCCCGGTGCTGTCCCGGGTCGGTGCCTTCGTCGAGGGCGCGGGCTTCCTGCCGCACCTGTCCGGCCGGGAGAACCTGGAGCTGTACTGGGCGGCGACCGGCCGCCCCGCCGAGGACGCCCACCTGGACGAGGCCCTGGAGATCGCGGACCTCGGCGACGCACTGGCCCGCGCGGTGCGCACGTACTCGCAGGGCATGCGCCAGCGCCTCGCCATCGCCCAGGCCATGCTCGGCATGCCCGACCTGCTGATACTGGACGAGCCGACGAACGGCCTGGACCCGCCGCAGATCCGTGAGATGCGCGAGGTGCTCATCCGGTACGCGGCCGCCGGGCGCACGGTGATCGTCTCCAGCCACCTGCTGGCGGAGGTCGAGCAGACCTGCACGCACCTCGTCGTCATGGACCGGGGCAAGCTCGTCCAGGCCGGACCGGTCGCGGAGATCATCGGCTCCGGCGACACCCTGCTCGTCGGCACCGGAACTCCCTTGGAGGAGCCGGTCGTCGAGAAGATCGCCGCGCTGCCGGGCGTCGTCTCGGCCGTGCGCACCGACGACGGGCTCCTGGTCCGCCTCGCCGCCGACGGCAGCGCCCGGCGCCTGGTCGTCGACCTCGTCCGGCTCGAAGTGCCCGTCGAGTCGGTGGGCCCGCACCGCCGTCTGGAAGACGCCTTCCTCACCCTGATCGGAGGCTCCGCATGAGCACGCTCGTCGAGCGCCCGGAGGTCGCCTCCGGCTACCGCGCGGGCCGCACGCTCCCCCTGAGGGTGGAGCTGGTCCGCCAGCTGAAGCGGCGCCGCACCCTCGTCATGGGCGGGATCCTCGCCGCCCTGCCGTTCGTCCTGCTCATCGCCTTCGCGATCGGCGGCGAGCCGGACGCGGAGGGCAACCGGATCACGCTGATGGACACGGCGACGGCGTCCGGCGCGAACTTCGCCGCCGTGAACCTGTTCGTGTCCGCGGGCTTCCTGCTGGTCGTCCCGGTCGCCCTGTTCTGCGGGGACACGGTCGCCTCGGAGGCCAGCTGGTCCTCCCTGCGCTATCTCCTGGCCGCTCCGGTGCCGCGCGCCCGGCTGCTGTGGTCGAAGCTCGTCGTCGGGCTCGGCCTCAGCCTGGCCGCGATGATCCTGCTGCCGGTGGTGGCACTGGCCGTCGGCTCGGCCGCCTACGGCTGGGGTTCCCTGGCGATCCCCACCGGCGGCTCGCTCGCGCCGGGCACGGCCGCCCAGCGGCTCGTGGTGGTCGTGGCGTTCATCTTCGTGTCCCAACTGGTCACCGCCGGGCTCGCGTTCTGGCTGTCGACCAAGACGGACGCCCCGCTCGGCGCGGTCGGCGGCGCGGTCGGCCTCACCATCGTCGGCAACGTCCTCGACGCCGTGACGGCCCTCGGCGACTGGCGTCACTTCCTGCCCGCGCACTGGCAGTTCGCCTGGGCCGACGCCATCCAGCCCAATCCCGAGTGGTCCGGCATGATCCAGGGCACGGCCGTTTCCATAACGTACGCCGTGGTGCTGTTCGCGCTGGCCTTCCGGGGTTTCGCCCGCAAGGACGTGGTGTCCTAGGTCACCGGAGGATCACCTACCGGTCTCGACGGCCGGCTTCCGTGCCCTCTTCGAGATCCATCCGCAACGCTCCGTAGCGCACGTTCCGTCCCCCCGCGCCGTCACAGTCACAGACAAGGCGTCATGAGACCAAGGGGGCACGGAAGATGGAGCGGTATCGAACACGACGGCTGCGCGCCGCCCTGCTCGCGATCACCGCGGCGGGCGGCCTGCTGCTCACCGGGTGCGGCGCGGGCGGCAGCGGCGACCACAGCAGCGCGGACGGGGCGACCGGCTTTCCCGCCCCCGACCACAACCGGGGCACCGGCGAACAGGACAGCGGCAACGACAGCGACCGTCCCGACGACGAGTCCCGCGAGGTCGCCCCCTCACCCGACTACCTCTCCACCTTCGCCCTCGACGTCGACACCGCCTCCTACGGCTACGCCCGCCGCACCCTCGCCGACGGGCAGCGGCCCGACCCGTCGACGATCCGCCCCGAGGAGTTCGTCAACAGCTTCCGCCAGGACTACGAGCGCCCCGACGGCAACGGCTTCACGGTGACCGTCGACGGCGCCCGCACCGACGAGGACGACTGGTCCCTGGTCCGCGTGGGCCTCGCCACCCGGGGTGCGGCCGAACAGAGCGGCGAACGCCCGCCCGCCGCCCTCACCTTCGTCATCGACATCTCCGGCTCCATGGCCGAACCGGGCCGCCTCGACCTCGCCCAGAAGTCCCTCGGCGTGATGACGGACCGACTGCGCGACGACGACTCGGTCGCCATCGTCACCTTCAGCGACAAGGCCGAGACCGTCCTGCCGATGACCCGCCTCGACGGCAACCGCGGGGAGATCCACGGCGTGATCGACGACCTGGAGCCGACGTTCTCCACCAACCTCGGCGCCGGCGTCGAGACCGGCTACGCCACAGCCGTCGAGGGCCTGCGCAAGGGCGCCACCAACCGGGTCGTCCTCGTCTCCGACGCCCTCGCCAACGACGGCGACACCGACCCCGACTCCATCCTGGAGCGCATCGACGGCGCCCGCCGCGAACACGGCATCACCCTGTTCGGCGTCGGCGTCGGCAGCGAATACGGCGACGCCCTGATGGAACGCCTCGCCGACAAGGGCGACGGCAACACGACGTACGTCTCCGACGTCGACGAGGCCCGTACGGTCTTCTGTGAGCAGCTCCCGAAGAACATCGACCTCACGGCCCGCGACGCCAAGGCCCAGGTCGCCTTCGACCCGGAGACGGTCGCCGAGTTCCGCCTGGTCGGCTACGACAACCGCCGCGTCGCCGACGACGACTTCCGCGACGACCGCGTCGACGGCGGCGAGGTCGGCCCCGGCCACACCGTGACCGCCCTCTACGCCGTCCGCACCAAGTCCGGCGCCGACGGCCACCTCGCCACCGCGACCGTCCGCTGGCAGGACCCGGACACCCGCACCCCGCACGAGGAGTCCGGCCAACTGGAGTCCGACTCCCTCGACGACGACCTCTGGAACGCGAATCCCCGCCTCCAGGTCACGGCCGTCGCCGCCTACTTCGCGGACGCCCTGCGCAGGGGCGACGACCGCTGGAGCGCACTGCCGGGCGCCCGGCCCCTGAAGGAGCTGGCCGGCCGCGCCGACGACCTGGCGGACACCACCGAGGACAAGTCCGTACGGGAACTCGCCGACACCATCCGCCAGGCGCGGCACCTGGCTGAGTAGCCGCTCGGCCCCGCCGCACCCCGCCCCGACGGGGGGATCAGCCGCCGCACACGGACGGCAGCGCCCGCCGGAGTCCCGTCAGATGCAGGAGGTCCAGGTCATGCCCGTACGCGGACCGCGCGGCGGCGACGGACAGCCTGGGCTCGCACGAGGCGGAGGCCCGCACCCGCTCCGTCTCCCGCAACGCGGCGAGCACCTGGGTGGTGATGCGGTCCAGCGCCGGCCGGACCTCCCTCACCAGGTCGGGCCGCTCGGCGGGCCGCTGCTCGGGATGCGCGTCCCAGCGGGCGTACAGCCCGCGCTGCACCAGCTTGTTCGCCTCGATCTGGTCCCGGAAGACCGCGCTCACCGCGTCCGGGTCCAGCCCGAGGCCGACCGCCCGCGCGGTGACGTCGTCGAGGACCTGCTGCTCGCGCGCGGGGTCGTCGATCGGTTTGTCGGTGCCGTACTTGGCGGCGGCCACCTTGTCGGCGAGCAGCAGCCGCTCGGCGAACAGGTCGGTGAGCGGGACGAGGGCGGGGGCGACGGCCGCCGCATGGACGGGCGTAGTGGCGACCGCCGGGGCGGCACCGGTGAGGGTGACGGCCGCCGTCGCGCACACGGCGACGAGGACGGAGCGAAGGCGTGGGGGGCGCACGGGCTTTCCTTCCGTGGGGGGTCGGTCGGAAGGCAACGTACAGGCGCTGTTCCCGGCCTTCGTCGCCGGGCCCCGCGACCGCCGACTCACCGGCCGCACAACTGTCGTTCGGCCCGCACGGGGTCGTTCGGGAAGCGGAACACCGTGCGCTCCCAGGCCCCGGCCACGTTCCGCACGAAGCGCACCGGCGTGAGCGGGTCCCGCGTAGCGGCGCGCAGTTCGGCGAGCGCCCCGCAGCGCAGGGCGCGCCGGGCGGCGGCGATGTGCGCCGGGTCGGTCCCGGGCGGCGGATCGGCGGGCAGCCCGCGGTCGGCGGCCAGCCAGGCGGCCGGCAGCCACTTGTCGTGCGCCACCCGCCCGCCCTCGATCCGCTCGGAGTGCGCGGCCAGCGGATGGGCGAGCCCGATCGGGTCGAGCGCGGCCCCGGCCAGCGGAACGACGGACCCGTTGAGCCCGAGCACCACATAACTGCCGGTGACCGACGGCGAGTTGGCGGCCGTACGGGGGCCCCTCCCGCCGAACAGCAGCGTCGGCTCCCCCGACCGCACGGCCTCCCGTACGTCATCCAGGTACCCGCGGTGGCGCGGCGCCCCGGCGAAGTGGTGGTGCACCGGATGCGGGTCCGCGTTGTGCCGCACGTACACCCCGCGCTCGTCGGCGATCCCGGCCGGCCCGATATGCCCCTCGTACGGCACCCGCAGCCACCCCGCGCACACCACCGCCCACGCCCCGACACCGACGGCCGCGCACACCCCCACCCGCGACACCGGCACCACGAACACCGGCAGCAACAGCAGCAGCAACCCGGGCAGCAGCATCCGCCCGTGCATGAAGTCACCGCCGACCTTCACCACGTAGAGCCAGCAGAGCAGCCCGGCGACGACGGGCGCGAGCACGGGGACGACGGCTGCCCGGCGGACCTCACGGCGCCCGAACAGCACCACGGCGCCCACGAACAGCACGGGCACCCACAGCAGATAGGGGAGCGCGAGATCCGCGAAGTAGCCGAAGCCCCGCCCCCACAGGCTCTGCGAGGCCTCCTTCGTCACGGCGGGCAGCGGCACCAGATGCCCGTAGTAGCCCGCCCGGAACACCTCGTACCCGGCCGGCAGCGCACCCGCCGCCCCCGCGCCCGCGAGCACGCCCCGCCAGGAGGGCCGCGCGAGCAGCCACTGCGCCCCCAGGAAGACGGCCGAGACCAGCCCCAGGTCGGGCCGCACCAGCGGACCCAGACCGATGAGCACCGAGGTCGCCAGACACCCGGGCCGGACGGCCAGCGCCAGCCACGCCCCCGCGATCCAGCAGGTGACAAGCCCCGTCTCCAGCCCCGAGGTGGCGAAGTCCCACACGGGCGGCAGCCCCAGCAGCAGGAGCGAGCCCAGGGGCACGGCCGCCCGGCCGCCGTACAGCCGCAGCGCCCCGACCCCCGCCAGCGCGAACCCGGCGCCGGTCAGCGCCAGCCCTGCGTACACCGCGGCCGACGCCGGATCGGCCCCTGCCTCGCCCGCCGCCACCAGCAGCCACTGCCACAGCGTTCCCGTCGACGACTCCACCCGCTCACCCTGGTTGAACACGGGCCCGTTGCCCGCCAGCACCTGCCGCACGGTCCGTACGTAGATGAAGGCGTCGTCGGACATCCACCGCCGCCCGAACCCGGCGAACGCCACGACGACCGCGGGGACCAGCCACACCGCGCCCCGCAGCACCCTTCCCGCCACCGGCACAAGATCGGGCGGCACCGCAGGGGCCGGACTGGTCTTCGCAGGCGCGGGCGAATGCGTCGAGGTCATGATCCAGTCATCGGCCCGCGCGAAGCCGACCTTGACACGGGAAGCGGCACACGACGAGTGACCCCCGGCGCGTGACATGCGAAACGGCGGGCCACCGGAAAACCGGTGACCCGCCGTGCGGCGGAAGCCGATGCTCAGCCGTTGGCCGTGCCGTTGCCGGACAGCGCCGAGATGTCGTCCAGGATGTGCGACAGCGGCTCGTCGCCCTTGGCCTGCGTCGAGTTCTCGACACACTGCTGGTTCTGGGGGGCCGACAGGATCGGGATGTCCTGCACGCCGACGTTGACGAGCGCCACGAGCGACTGCGCGTTGAGCTTCGCGGGCAGGCCGACACACGGCTTGTTCAGCGAACCCTGGACCAGCGAGAGCTGTGGGCTCATCTTGCCGAACGTGGCCGAGTTGCCGAACTCCTGCGAAGCGCCGTTGCCGCTGGCGGAGGTGGTGCCGTTGTCGTCACCGATGGCAAGCGCCGGGGAGGCGGCCGCGGCCGACAGGCCGGCGACGGAGGCGGCAATGGCCGCGGTGGCCCACAGCTTCTTCATTTTCATTCCCTTCGAAAAGCGGACTCCCGGGAGGAGCTGCGTGATCATCAACGGCCCGACCCCCGCTGAAGTTGTGGGCTTTGCCCCGATTGGCGCAGCGCACTGCGAGAGGATGTGAGCGCCCCTCACCGGCAGGCGAAGGCGCTCCCGCGCACCGGCACGGAGTTCGTCATATGGGGCGGATCACTGGGCCGGGGCTGGGTTCCGGCCTTGATCAGCGGACGGTCCGCACGCAGCAGCCCGAACATCTCCTCCGCCTTCTCCCGGTCCCAGGCCAGCGTCGAGCCGATGTCCGGGCGGGTCGGGTTGAAGCCGGCGACCGGCACCGTCGCGAACTCCGTCGCGTCGGCCGGCACCCGGCTCAGCGCGGCCGCCAGCTCGACCAGTTCCCCGGCCCCGACCCCCTGGTCGACCTGCCCGGAACCGAGCAGCGTGTTCACCACGCGCGCCATCGCCATCGGGTCGGTGAGCAGCTGCCGGTCCTGGAGCCCCCGCAGCGCGGCGACCAGGAACCGCTGCTGGCGCTGCATCCGCCCGAGATCGGCGGTGGCGTCCACATGCCGGGAGCGGACGTACTGGAGGGACGGCCCGCCGCCGAGCCGGTGCTTCCCGGGGGCCAGGTCGAGCTTCGTGACCGTGTCCTTCAGCCGCCGCGCGGTGCACACCTCGACTCCGCCGACATCGTTCACGGTGTCCATGAAGCGCCTGAAGTCCACCTGGAGATACCGGTCGATGCCGAGCCCGGTCATCGACTCGACGGTACGGACGGCGAGCTCGGCGCCGCCCCGGGCGTACGCGCCGTTGATCTTCGAGGGCTGGGACGGGCGTTCCTCGCCGGTGGACGGGTCGCGGTACGGCGGGATGTCCGCGTAGGAGTCCCGCGGGAGACTGACGACGCTCACGCGGTCCCGGCGCGCCGAGACATGGACCAGCATCAGGACGTCCGTGCAGTCGCAGGCGATCCCGCCGGCGTGGAACTCGCGTTTCTCCGCGTCACTGATGGTGTCCCGGCCGTCCGTTCCCATCAGCAGGATGTTCGTGCCGTGCGACGAGGGTGCCGGGTCGGGAAGTGGGGAGGTGCCGAGCAGGGCGGCGGTCGCCGCCAGCCCGAACAGGGAAATCAGAGCTTTCTTCAGCGTCACGCGACGAAAACTAGGTCAGCGGGCCGCCGAAAGTCCGGCGGCCCGCTGACGGGGGCTCAGAAACCAGCCCCGGAGCTCACAAGCCCCTGCTGAGCGACAGGCTCAGTTGTTGGCCGTGCCGTTGCCGGACAGCGCCGAGATGTCGTCCAGGATGTGCGACAGCGGCTCGTCGCCCTTGGCCTGCGTCGAGTTCTCGACACACTGCTGGTTCTGGGGGGCCGACAGGATCGGGATGTCCTGCACGCCGACGTTGACGAGGGCGAGGACGGACTGCACGTTGGCCTTCGCCGGCAGGCCGATGCAGGGCTTGTTCAGGGAGCCCTGGATGAGCGCCATCTGCGGGCTCATGTCGCCGTACGTGGACGAATTGCCGAACGACTGGTGCGCGCCGTTGCCGCTGGCGGACGTGGTGCCCTCGTCGTTGCCGATGGCCAGAGCGTGCGGTGCCGCGGCGACGGAGGCGCCGACGACGGAAGCTGCGACCGCGGCGGTAGCCAAAACCTTCTTGATCACTTGCTAGTCCCTTCTGGAGAAACCCCGTCCACCGGAGCGCTCTGATCAACTGCCGCGAGCCCGCTTGGTTGCTGTCATTCACTCCGATGGCCCATTGGGAAGGTGAAAGGGCTGATCGGGTGAAATGTCGCAACCAATCTCCGCGCATTCGGTTGAAGCGGGGGCAGGAACATGCGTCATGCCGGGATACGTCGTGTCCAGGACGCCTCTTGCCCTGGAAAGGAAAGTGAAATGCTGAAGAAGGCAATGGCCACGGCGGCGGTCGCGGCGTCCCTCGTCGGCGTGTCGGCGGCGGCGGCTCCGCAGGCGCTTGCCATCGGCGACGACAACGGCACCACGTCCGCGAGCGGCAACGGTGCCCGCAGCAAGTTCGGCAACCAGGTGACCAAGGGCGAGATGAGCCCCCAGGCCACGCTGGTCCAGAGCTCGCTCAACAAGCTCTGCGTCGGCCTGCCGGCGAAGGCCAACGTGCAGTCCGTCCTCGCCCTCGTCAACGTCGGCGTGCAGGACATCCCGGTCCTGTCGGCCCCGCAGAACCAGCAGTGCGCCGAGAACTCGACGCAGGCCAAGGGCGACGAGCCGCTGTCGCACATCCTGAGCGACCTGTCGGTCCTCGCCGGAAATGGCACGCAGAACGGCTGATCCGTCGTCTTCGGAATCCGCTCGGGCGCGCTATTTCCCTGAATGGACCGACTGGGCGGTTTCGCCATTCGCGTCAATATTGTGAAGGCGTTCGAGTGAATTACCCGGCGACTCACGTTCCTTGGTTGCTTCGGCCGTCTATCTCTCGTTCTGCAGCCTGCAGGTCATGGTGCGAGCCGTTCCGACTGCGCTCGCTCGGTTTCGACCGTCACACAGGCATGACCGCAGAGAAGGGAAATTTCATGAAGAAGACCGCAGCTGTCGTCGCGGGCGTGATCATGGCCCTCGGCATGGCCGCCCCGGCCTTCGCCGACGCGGGCGCCGAGGGTGTCGCCGTTGGGTCGCCGGGGTTCCTCTCCGGCAACGTCGTGCAGGTTCCGGTTCACGTGCCCGTCAACGTGTGCGGCAACACCGTGAACGTCATCGGCTTGCTGAACCCGGCGGTCGGGAACGTCTGCGTCAACGACTGACGACACAAGGCACCAGTCACTCGGCTGTGTCTTGGCCGGCCCTGGGACGTCCGTTTTCGGTCCGGGGCCGGCTTTTCCCACTTCTACCAGCAGGAAGACAACGAAGTTGCGTCAGACCCTGAGTAAGGGAATGGTCGCGGCCGCCGCCGCGACGAGCATTCTGTCTCTGTGCGGAAGCCCTGCCCTCGCCGACGCCGACGCGAGCGGGGCCGCCAAGGACTCGCCGGGCGTCGCGTCCGGCAACAGCGTGCAGGTCCCGGTCGACGTGCCGGTCAACGTCTGCGGCAACTCCGTGGACGTCGTCGCCGCGCTCAACCCGGCGTTCGGCAACTCCTGCGCGACCGACTCCGCTTCGCACAAGGGCGGCTCGCGCGCGGGCGGCGGCGACCACGACGCCGGTCACGGTCCGGGGCAGGGTTCCGGCCGTGACTCGGGGCACGGCTCCGACCACGCCTCGGGGCAGGGTTCGGATCACGGCTCCGGCCACGGCTCCGGTCACGCCTCGGGCTACGGCGACGACGACCTGCCCGGCGCCTTCGAGTCCGGGGCGCACGGCGGGGCGTACGACTCGCCCGGCGTCGGGTCCGGCAACAACGCGGACGCGCCGGTCGACGTGCCGGTGAACCTGTGCGGGAACACGCTGGACCTGATCGGCGTGGCCAATCCCGCGTACGGTGACGACTGCGGGGACGCGCCGGGAGGATACGGGGACACGCCGCCCACCACCCCACCGACGACGCCTCCCACCACGCCGCCCGCCGGGCCGGAACAGCCGCCGACGACCCCGCCGGCCACGCCTCCGCCGACGCATCCGGAACACCCCCCGACGACTCCGCCGCACACGCCTCCCGGGACGCCGCCCACCCTGCCCGAGACCGGCAGTGAGAGTGTGCTCGCGGCTTCGGGTGCGAGTGCCGCGCTGCTGGTCAGCGGGGCTGTGCTGTACCGACGAGGGCGGGCCGCGTCTCGTCGGTAGTACCTCTGCCGCGTTTCAGGATCGAGTGCCGGGCACGTGTTCTGTGCCCGGCACTCACGCATGTCGGTACCGCATGCTCTTCGGATCCGTTTCACTCGTGCGGGCGATCGGAGTACTCGAAAGCCGTAGCCGCGATGGCGGACTTCACACTTATATGACTGAGTGTCACATACCGGTCAAGAGCTGAAAAGTGTGGAGAGAGGAGCAGGCATGGCCTCACAGCAGCGCCGCGCCCGTTCCCGACGGCTGGCATGCGTCGCGGTGACTGTCGCCGCGTCCGCCGTCCTGGCGTCGGGAACGGGTGTCGCCGCGGGGGTGGTGCGGGTCGCCGATCCTCCCGCTCCCTTGCCCGCGGTCACCCCGGTGCCCGCGACCCCCACGACCCCCGCGACTCCTACGGCCCCCGCCACCCCGGCGCCCGGGAAGGAGGGGGCCGCCTTCGGCGCCTACCTCCACTACGGCGCCCGCGGCGTGGCCCGGATCGCCGAGCTCAGCCGCTGGCTGGGCAACGCCCAACTGCGCGTCGGCCACACCTACCTGCCCGGCGACCGCTGGAGCAACATCGAGGGCGCCCCCGGCTTCCTCGACGTGTGGGCGAACTGGCGGCGCGAACGGGACGACCGGATGTTCGTCCTCAACGTCCCCATGCTGGAGCGCAACGAGGACCACGTCTCCGACGCCGAGGTCCGGCTGCTGCTGCGTCAGGGCGCGGCCGGACGGTTCGATCACCACTTCCGCAAGCTCGCCGAACGCCTGGTGGAGCTGAAGGTGCCGGACACGGTCGTGGTGCTCGGCTGGGAGATGAACGGCATCACCTACACCCACCGCTGCGGGCCCGACCCGGAGGCCTGGAAGAAGTACTGGAACCGGATCGTCACCACCATGCGGGCGGTGCCGGGGCAGAAGTTCCGGTTCGACTTCACACCGACCCGCGGCCGGGACGCCGTTCCGTGGACGCGGTGTTATCCGGGGGACGACACGGTCGACATCATCGGGATGGACTCCTACGACCAGCCGTCCGGAGTGACGTTCGACGAACAGGTCAAGGAGCCCTACGGCCTCCAGAAGCACGTGGACTTCGCGAAAGCCCACGGCAAGCCCATCTCGTATCCGGAATGGGGACTGTTCCGCAACGGCGACAACTCCGCTTACATGCGGCGCATGCTCGCCTGGATGGACGAGCACAAGCCGCTGTACAACACGCTGACCGACTACTGCCCGCACGGTGTCTGGCAGTGCGACGCCAACCCCAAGTCGGCCGAGATCTACCGGTCCGTGCTGTTCGGCCGCACCGACCCGGTCACGGAACCGACCAAGCCCGCCGAGCCGGCCGAACCCACCACACCGACCCTTCCGCCCGCGCCGGTGAACCCGCCGAACTGCTCGCCGCTGGATCTGGGCGACTGGGTGGAGTACTGGATCGGCGGGAAGCTGTGCCTGCGCCTGGACTGGTGGTCGCGCAACCGGTAGCCCGGCACAGGGCGCGGTGGCGGCGGAGCGGTCAGGGCCTGCCGCCACCGCCACGCTCCTTCCGCTCCCGCCACCCCTTCCAGTGCAGCAGCAGCTCCTTGCCCCGCCGCCGCGCGGCCACCTCGAGCATCACCGCCGCGAGCAGCGGGGCGGTGTGCCGGCGGGCCAGCAGCAGCCGCTGGTTGACGACCTTCTCGGGCCGCCAGTGGTGCTTGTACGGCTCGTTGCCGCGCAGCAGGCTCAGCGTGTCGCGTCCTGCTCGCCGGTGGTGCGTGGCGGACGCGGCGAGCAGCAGCACCGCCACGTCCGCCTTGCGTTCCCTCAGGCACGGGTGGGCGCCGTACAGATAGCCGCCCGCCAGGCGCCGCGACAGCAGGGTCAGGTCCACGGCCACCACGTCGTCCTCCAGGCGGAACTCGGTGACCACGGCATCCCCGGCGCGCACCATCCGGCCGACCGACCGCACGAGGTGGTCGCAGAACCGCGGCCGCAGGTGCTCGGACGTCACCTTGCGTCCCCGCCACTGCAGCTGGTGCAGCTCGATGAGCCGCCGCAGGGCCTTGTCCACCTCGTCCGGTCCCACGACATGACGCTCGACGCCGAGGGCGTCCAGCCTGCGCAGTTTGGCGCGCGCCCGTTGCTGGGTCTTGGCCAGCGGCAGGCGGGCGACCAGTTCGTCCATCGGCAGGGCGGGCAGTTCCAGGCACACCGAGTCGTCCACCCGGCGACGAGTTCCCCGCCAGTGGTCGTGGATCCGCTCGGCGGCGCCGCCGGGGCGGACCTCGCGCAGGTCGATCAGGGCGGTGCGGGCGGCGGCGGCGAGCCCTTCGGCGAGCGCGGTCGCCGCCGCCTCGGCGCGATCGTCGTCCAGCAGGACGTCCCCGTAGTCGGAGATCGCCCCGCCGAGCGGCACGAGGGACGGCACCGGGCGGCCGACGCGCATGAGCGGGGCCGCGGCGACGAGTTCGCCGCCGTCCCGGACCAGTACCAGCCGCAGCCGGCCGCGTCTGCCGTACGAGAGCCACCACGAATGGATCCAGGCGTGGCTCTGGAAGGGCGTCGCGGCGGCGCAGCGCCGGTACAGCCCGTCCCACTCGTCGGCGAGTTCGGCGAAAGCGCGCTCGTCGGTGACGAGTTCCGTGGTGTAGGCGGGGTTCACAGCTGTCCGCGGACGTCGGCGGCCGTGGCGGGTCCGGGCACGGCCGCCTGGCGGGCCGGTTCCCCGGTGGCCCGTCGGGGCCGGACCAGCAGGGCCAGGCCGCCGAGCAGGCCGCCCGCGCTCGCACCGACCATGCCCGTCACCGCGGGCGAGGCCGAGGACGGTTCGGCCGGCTTGGTGGCGCGGGCGAACTGCTGGAGTTCGACGCGGGTGGTGGCCCGGGCGTCACTCGCGTGCCGGGTCAGCGCGCGGGAGACGGCGTTGGCCATGTCGGCGGCGAGGTCGGGGCGGGAGGAGGTGGCCGTGATCGCGATCATCGGGGCGTCCGGCGAGGTCGCCGTCCGCACGCTCTTCCTCAGCGTGTTCACCGGCACCCCCGCCCACACCTGCGCGTCCCCGAGCACCGCGAGCTGCGTGGCGACCCGGCCGTACGCCGTGGCGAAGCCGAGCGCGGACGCCGGGTCGGACTTCTCGGCCGGTACGGCGACGACGTAGCTCGTGGCCGTGTAGGCGGGCGGCTTGGCGAGACCGTACACACCGCCGAGCAGGCCGCCGGCGAGGGCGCCCGCCGCGATCAGGGACCACGGCGGGAGGGTCCTGGCGCGGGCCAGGGCGGTGACCGGGCGGCGTGGTCCGGTGGGGTTCTCGGTCATGAGGAACTGACTCCCTGGGATGACGGGGACACGGAAGGGGCGGCCACCGCGGCCG
This sequence comes from Streptomyces sp. NPDC033131, assembly GCF_055578365.1. NCBI lineage: Bacteria > Bacillati > Actinomycetota > Actinomycetes > Kitasatosporales > Streptomycetaceae > Streptomyces > Streptomyces sp. NPDC033131. The sequence continues at coordinate 90,122 of NZ_JBVIPA010000003.1, read as the reverse complement.
CGTAGACGCCCATGAGCCGGGCGGCGCTGCGGGTGATGCTGTAGTGGTGGGCGGCGTCGGGCGCCGTGCGCGGGCGGGGGCCCGGTGCGCGGGTTTCGGCGATGGCCCGGGCGAACGCCTCCGGGCCGCCCCGCACGCGGCGCGCGGCGGACGCGCTGTGCGCGGGCAGGTCCTCGATCGCCGGGCAGGACGCGTACAGCACGGGCAGCCCGGACGCCAGCGCCTCCACGGCCGCGAGGCCGAAGGCCTCCTCGGGGCAGGGCGAGGCGAGCAGGTCCATCGCGGCGGTGAGGGAGGGCAGGTCGGGGCCGGGGGAGCCGTCGGGGACGTAGGGGCGTTCGCCGGTGAACAGCACACGCTCGGCGACCCCCGCCTCGTGCGCGGTGCGGCGCAGGACGCTCTCCTCGGGGCCGCCGCCGACCAGCAACAGCCAGTGGTCCGAGGGGAGCTGGGTCAGGGCGCGGATCAGGACGCCGAACCGCTTGCCCGCCGTGAGTCGGCCGATGCCGCCGACGACGTACGCCGTGTCGGGCAGCCCGAGGCGCCGGCGGGTGCGCAGGCGCCGGCCCGGGTCGAAGCGGAAGCGGTCCAGGTCGATGCCGTTCGGGACGACCTCGATGCGCGGGGCCGGTACGCCCCAGTGGGTGAGGCGGGCGGCGACCGTGGGGGAGACGGCGACCGTCGCCCGGCCCAGGCGTTCGCTGGCCAGGTAGAGGCCGCGGACTCCGGCGGTCAGTCTCCGGCCCTCCATCTGCGAGGCGCCGAGGGAGTGTTCGGTGGCGACGATCGCGCGGACCCCCGCGAGACGCGCGGCGAGACGGCCGTAGACGCAGGCGCGGTAGAGGTGGGTGTGCACGAGGTCGTAGCCGCCGTCGCGGATGAGGCGGATCAGGCGGGGGAGGGCGGCCAGGTCGCGGTTGCCGGCCATGCCGAGGTGGGTGACGCGCACACCGTCGGCGGCCAGCCCGTCGGCGACCGCGCCCGGGTTGGTGAGCGTGACGACGTCGCAGTCGACGGGCAAATGCTGCAGCATGAGCCGCAGTTGCTGCTCGGCACCGCCCACGCCGAGACCGGTGATGACGTGCAGGGCCTTCACCTCAGACCCCCTCGACGGGACGTCGGCGCAGGCGGTGCAGCCGGTACTTCAGGAAGAGGCGTACGGCGGTGTCGTTCTGCCCGATGTGCAGGCGGGGGAGGGCGTGGCGGCCGGTGAGCGGGCCGGGGTCGATGGCGCAGGCGTAGGTGTATCCGGCTTCGCGTACGGCGTCGACGGTGCGTCGGTCGATCGTGCCGTACGGGTAGCAGAAGCCGGTGACCGGAGCGCCCGTCACCTCCTCCAGCAGGGCCCGGCTCTCGGCGGCCTCCGCCTTCAGGGTGACGTCGTCAGCCTTGGTCAGGTCGGCGTGTGTCAGGCCGTGCGAGCCGATCTCGACGCCCTCGGCGGCCGCGTGCCGGATCCCGTCGGCCGTCAGGAGCGGCTTGCGCGGGCCCAGCGGGTCCCAGGCGTTGTCGCCGCCGAGCCGGCCGGGCAGGACGAAGAGGGTGGCGCCGCAGTCGTGGCGGCGCAGGACGGGCAGGGCGTGCTCGACGAAGTCGGCGTAGCCGTCGTCGAAGGTGAGCCCGACCAGACGCCGGTCCTCACCGCAGGCGCGGGCGGCGAGCAGGCCGGCCATGGAGACGCCCGTGAGGCCACGGGCGCGGAACCACCTCAGCTGGCTGTCCAGCCGTTCCGGCGTGACCGTGACCCGGTACGGATCCTCGGAGCAGTCGCCCACCGAGTGGTACATGGCCACCCAGGGAACACGTCCGGGGTGCCTGCTGGTGCGGGCTGGGTCAACGGTCGCGGCCATGCGGGAGCCTTCGTGTGACGGTACGTGTGAGGTGTCGTACGGAGTGGAGGGCGGGGGAGCAGCCCTGGGCGCCCAGGACCCGGGCGAGCAGGGCGAAGACGGCGGTCACCGTCGCGCCACCGGCGGCGAGAGCGGGCAGCGGCGCCTCGATCCGGCTCGCCACGAACGCGCCCGCGACCGTCGCGGCCGCCGCCGCGCGCACCGGCCTGCTCAGCTCGGCCAGCACCCGCCGGGTGCGGATCGGGACGTTGCGCGGGCCCATCCCGGCGAGCAGCAGCGCGGCCGTGACGGTGATGCCGGCCGCGTTGGCGGCGGCGATGCCGGCGACGCCCCAAGGGCCCACCGCCCAGGCGCCGAACCAGGTGGTCGCGACGATGCCGACGGTCATCGCGCCGACCGGGTACCAGGTGGGGCGGCCCGCCGAGAAGTACGAGCGGACCAGACAGCCGACCAGGGTCTGGCCGAGCAGTCCGAGCGCGTACACGCGCATGACGTTCGCGGTCGCCGTCGTGTCCCGCGCGGTGAACGCGCCCCGCTGGAAGAGGAGTTCGATCATCTGCGGGGCGCAGGCGATCACCGTCGCCGCACCGAGCAGCACCATGCACGCGGCCAGCGCCAGGTCCCGCTCCACCCGGTCGCGGGCCCGCTCGACGTCGCCGTCGGCCAGCGCCCGCGCCACCACCGGGAAGGTGACCGTGCACAGCATCAGCGACAGCGTCATCGGAATCTGCGCCACCTTCTGCGCGTAGTTCAGGTGCGAGATCGCCCCGGCGGGGAGGGTGGAGGCGAGAAACCGTTCGACGAGGACCTGGGACTGCCGGCACAGGGCGAACAGGAGCACGGTGGAGACCAGCGCCAGCGTCACCGCCCGGTCCGGGGTCTCGACGAGCGTCTCCCGCACCACCACCTTCCGGCGCGACTGCCGCCACACCGAAGGCAGTTGGACCGCCACCATCAGCCCGCCGCCCACCGCGACCCCGACGGCCGCCGAGCGCACCCCCCACTGCCCGCCGAACACGAACATCGCCGTGATGATGCCGGTGTTGTACGCCACGTAGATCGCCGCCGGCGCCAGGAACCGCCGGTGCGCCCGCAGTGCCGCGCTGCAGTACCCGGCGAGCCCGAAGCCCAGCACGCACAGCGCGGTCAGGCGGGTGCAGTCGACGGCGAGGGCCGGGTCGGGCAGGCCGGGGGCCAGGGCCGCGACCAGGTGGGGAGCCAGGCCGACGACCAGCGCGGACACGGCGACGAAGGCCAGTGACAGCCGGGGCAGGGTGGCGGCGACCAAGGCGCGGACCGGATCGCCGGGGGCGCCCTGCGCGCGCCGGGCCAGCGCCAGGCTGAACGCCGGGACCAGCGCGAAGGCCAGACCGTCCTCGATGAGGAGTGTCGCCGCGAACTCCGGCACGGTCCACGCCACCAGGAACGCGTCCGTCTCACTGCCGGCCCCGAACAGCCGGGCCAGCGCCTGGTCCCGCACCAGCCCGAGCAGGGCCCCGGCGACGGAGAGGACGGCGGTGACGAGGGCGGCCTTGGCGAGGAAGTTGCGGGAGGCGGGGGCGGGTTCGGTGCTGTCCGCGGTGCGGGCCGGAGGAATGGCCGCCGTCCCTTCCAGGCCGGCGACCTCGCCTCCAGGACCGGTTGCAGGCGTCCGGGGCGGCGGCTGAGCAGGCGTCACCGTCATCGCGCCACGGCCTCCTCGACCCGTCCGGGCTCAGGCGTCGGCGCCACGGCCTCGACGGGCCGGACCCCCACCAGCCCCCACCACGCCACCAGCCCGAAGCACACCGCCGTCAGCACCGTGGAAGGGCCGCCGATGTCGGCGTACGCGAAGTCGGTCAGCTGCCACACCAGCAGACCGCAGGCGACGAGGCCGCAGTCGAGGCCCGACCCGTCCCGCCGTACGCGGAACAGCCCGCGCAGCGCACACACCAGCAACGCGAGCCAGCTGCCCGCCAGCGCGAGCAGCCCGGTCAGTCCCTGTTCGGCGAGGATCAGCAGGTACATGTTGTGCGGGGAGAGCAGGGGCTGCCTGTGGAAGGAAGCGCCCGCGCCGTCCGTGTCGCTGCCCGAGGACAGCGCGAGCGAGGCGTGTGCGTCCCGGTGCTCGGGGAAACCCTTCAGTCCGACGCCGACGAGCGGCTGTTCGCGCCACATGCCGACGGCCGCCGCCCACATGGTGTACCGGTCGGTCACGGACTGGTCGGGCGCGGCGGTGACCTGCGTGATGCTGGTGATCCGCTCCTGGAGCATCGCCGTACCCACTCCGAACCCGCCCACCAGGACCACGCCCGCCGCGGCCACGACCGCCCCGGCCCGCACCGCCCGCCGCGCCCCGGCCAGCAGCAACTGCGCCGCGCAGGTCACCGCCGTGGCGATCCAGGCGCCGCGGCTGAAGGACAGCGCGAGCGGCAGCAGGAGGGCCGCCGCACATGCGGCGGTGACGGCCCGCTGCCGTACCGACGTGTGCCCCAGCGCCAGCCCCACCGCGCACACCAGCCCCAGGGACACGACGGTCGCCATGCCCATCACGTCCTGCGCGCCGAAGGTGCCGACGGCACGGATCTCCTCGCCCTGGTACGAGGCACCGGTCCCGGTCGTGTACTGGTGCACGCCGATCGCCCCCTGCCACAGGGCGAGCCCCACGAACGACCAGGCCAGCAGCCGGAAGTCGGCCCGGCCGCGGATCAGCAGCAGGACGGCGGCGGGGACCAGCACGAAGACCTGGAGGTAGCGGCCCAGGCCGGTGAGCCCGGCCCCCGGCGCGGACGCCCCCAGCGCGGCGACCGCCAGTCCGGCGACGGGCAGGCCGAGGAGCACGGCGGCCGTACGGGACAGGGGACGCCGCCGGTCCCGGACGAGAAGGATCACGCAGTACAGGACGACGAGCGCGGAGAGCGCGTCGGCGGGGCCCGCGCCGCCCGCGCCGCCGGGCCCGAGCGGCAGCCCGAGCAGGGCGACCACGGCCACCACCGCCAGGACGGGGGACGACTTGAGGGCCTGCGGAGGGGGCACGCGCTCAGCTCCCCGTCGGGCGCACGAGCGCGGCCGCGGTGCGCAGCAGGATGCAGACGTCCTGCCACAGCGACCAGTTGTCGATGTAGGCGTTGTCGAAGCGCGCCCGGTCCTCGATGGAGGTGTCGCCGCGCAGGCCGTGGATCTGGGCGAGGCCGGTGATGCCGGTCCGCATGCGGTGGCGGGCCGCGTAGCCGGGGTAGGTCCGGCTGAACTGGGCGACGAAGTAGGGGCGTTCGGGGCGCGGGCCGACCAGGCTCATGTCGCCCCAGAAGACGTTCCAGAGCTGGAGGAGTTCGTCCAGGGAGGTGCGGCGCAGGAAGCGGCAGAACCACGGCATGCGGTGCTCGTTCGCCACGCTCCAGCGAGTCGCCGCCTCGTGCTCGTCGACCGGGCGGTGGGTGCGGAACTTCAGCAGTGTGAAGGGCTTGCCGTCGAGGCCGATGCGCTCCTGACGGAACACCACCCCCGGTCCACTCGTCAGCCGCAGCACCACCGCGCACACCAGCAGCAGGGGGCTGACCAGCAGCAACAGCGCCCCGGACACGGCCACGTCCAGCGCCCGCTTGCCGACGCCGCCACGCCGCCGGGATCCCGTCTCGAGCCGTCGGCAGGAGAACCCGGCGAGCCGGTCCCTCGTCGCGTACGACGGTGAGTCCGCGTCGACCTCCCACACCGCGCAGCCGGACTGGGCGAGCGCGCGCAGCAACGGCCCCTGCCGGGACCGTACGGAGGGATGGACGACCAGGACGTCCCGCACCCCGTTCTGGATGAGGGCCCGCTCGACCTCCGCGCCGGTCGTCAGCACGGGCAGCCCGTCGCCGCCGTCCGGCTGCTCGGCCACGATCCCCACCGGCCGCACTCCGCAGCGCGGATGCCGCAGGACGGCGGCGGCGACGCGCTGCGCGGTCGCCGCCGGGCCGACGACCAGGGCCGCACGCGGCCGGGCGAGCCGCGCCGCGCGCCGCCGCCGGTGCACGAGACCGCGGCCCGCGCAGCCGGCCGCCGTCTGCAGGAGGAAGCCCGCGGCGAGCGTGCCGGCGGAGAGCGCGTGAGGGGGCGCGTACGCCGCCACGAGCGCGGCCAGCGCCAGCCAGGCGACGGCGATCCGGGCGCAGACGGCGGGCAGTTCGTCGAGGACGCCGGGAACGGACCGGGGCGTGTGGGGCCGTAGCAGCAGTGACGCGGCCACCAGCAGGGCCACGAACAGCGGCCGGCGCGGGGATCCGGTCAGGGCCAGGGCGCCCAGCAGGGCGGCGACGCCGTCCGCGGCGAGCAGCGGGAGGGGCGAGGCGGGCCGGACCGGGGGGCGCCCGGCGGGGAACCGGAAACCGGTGGCGGTGCCGCGCGGCGGCATGACGGAGACGGGCGAGAATCCGAGATCCCGTGGCTGCCCACCGGGCGAGGGGACGGTGCTTTCCGCGGTCACGAGTGGATGGACTCCCTGTACTCGGTGGGCACGAAGAGCGCGGCGGCCGGGTCGTCGAGAACGTCGCGGTAGACGCCCGCCACCGCCTCGGCCGTGTGCCGCACGTCGTGCGTGGACAGGACGTGACGGCGCCCCTGGTGGCCGAGCGACGCGCGCAGCGGCGGGTCGAGCAGCAGGTCGGTGACGGCCCCGGCCAGGGCGGCCGGGGTCTCGGACGGGACGAGGCAGTGCGCCGCGAGTCCCGGCGGCAGGCTCTCCCGGGCGCCGTCCACGTCCGTCAGCACCACCGGCCGCCCGCACGCCATCGCCTCCAGCGGGGCCAGGGCCATGCCCTCCCAGCGCGACGGCAGCACGACCAGGTCGGCGGCCCGGTACCACGGGGCGGTGTCGGCGACGGCACCCGCGAACAGCACGGACCCGGGTGCGCGCGACCGCAGTTCGGCCAGGTCGGGCCCATCGCCCACGAGCACGAGGCGGGCGTCCGGCACCCGCGCCGACACGGCCTCCCACGCGCGCAGCAGGACGTCCTGCCCCTTCTGCCGGCACAGCCGCCCCACACAGACCACGAGCGGCGCCGCGGGATCGACTTCGGGAAGGAGAGCGGCTCGTACGGTGCCGACGGCGGCCGGGCGGAAACGCTCGGGGTCGATGCCGTTGGGGATCACGCTCCACGGCCCGGCGATCCCGGCGCGCACGCCGGTCGTGCGCTCCGCCGCGCTCACGCACACCACCCGGGATGCCCAGCGCGCCCCCCACCGCTCCCACCGCAACGCCAGCGCCGAGGTGACGCCGCCGACCGCCTCGAACGACCAGGCGTGCGGCTGGAACACGGTCGGGATCCGCCCCCGCACGGCGAGCCGGCCGGCCAGACCGGCCTTCGCGCTGTGCGCGTGCACCAGATCGGGCCGCACGTCCTCGATCAGGCGAGCGAGCCGGCGTACCTCTCGAACGAGTGTCGGGCCGGGCGAGCGGGTCGCGGGCCAGTGCCGTACGTCGGCGCCGAGCGTGCGCAGAGCGGGGGCGAGAGGGCCGTCCGGGCAGCCGACCGTGACCTGCAGACCGGCCGTCAGCTGGGCCCGCACCAGATCCGTCACCACCCGGGCGACCCCGCCGTCCACGGGCTGGGTGAGATGCAGGACCCGTGGCCGAGGGTCGGGTGCTGGCTGGTGCATGCGGGCTTTCCTCGCTCACGGACGGCGCTGGGAGGGCGGGAACGCGCCTGTCCATGCCGCGTCCCGCTGGGAAACGAGCCGGTGGGCCGGCTGGTCACCGCCCGGCCGCGGCACCTTGCCGGGTTCGAACAGCGCCCGCCTGCGCGCGGTGCGGCTGCGGAATCCGGGAATGCCGCATGACCGGCGTGGCCCTTCGGGAAAAGGGGTGCGATGTGCTGGCTGCAGGGGTGCGTCAAGAGGTCCGCAACTCTAGCCGCTATCCGTATTTATTCGGCGAAACGGGACAAGTGTGTCGGATCGGTGAAGCCGGGCTCTGTGGCAGATCACTCCATTGGCGGCACAACCCCCGTGGGTGCCACGCGTTGACACAGCGCCGGGCATCCCCGCCCGGATGTGTGTGTCAACCCCAAGGAGCACCTCTCCATGTCGCGTATCGCGAAGGGCCTGGTCCTGTCCTCCGTTGCGGCCGCCGCCGTTGCGGGCACCGCCGGCATCGCCACCGCCGACAGCGGGGCCGCGGGCAAGGCTGTCGGTTCCCCCGGCGTCCTGTCGGGCAACGTCGTCCAGGTCCCGGTCCACATTCCGGTCAACGTCTGCGGCAACACCGTCAACGTCATCGGTCTGCTGAACCCCGCGTTCGGCAACGAGTGCGAGAACGACTGACGTCGGCGCGAAACCCCAGGTGCCGGCCGCCCTCCCGTGGTTCTTCCCCGGGGTGGCGGCCGGTTCGTGTTTCCGGCGCTCGCCCGAATGGTGTTCGCACGGTTGCAGAGCGCATGGGCCGATTCCACGGTGAGTTCACGATCCGGCCACATCGAAAGGAACCCCATGCGTGGTCTGCCCACACGGCGCGTCGCCTCCTCCGCCCTCTGCGCGACCCTCCTCCTCGGCATCGCCGGCCCGGCCGCGGCGTCCGTCGAGAGGGAGCCGGGCAGCGGGAGTGTCCAGGAGGCGGCATCGCGTGCGCCCGTCCCCGGCGCGGACGCGCTCCTCGCCCAGTCCAGGGCCCTGGGCGATCTCGGCGGCGTGCTGACCCCGGTCACCGACCTGGTCAACGCCGTGCTCAAGGCCGACAACGGCCAGCTCTCGGCCGACGAGTCGACCCGGCTCGGCGACGCCGTCAAGGCCGCCATCGCGAAGGCCACCGCGGCGGCCCCGGAGGCTCCGGTCACCACCGTGCCGGACACCACCGTGCCGTCCAGCATCCTGCCCGCGCTGCCGGGGTTTCCCGCGCTGCCCACCCTGACGGGCGCCGACTCCAAGGAGCCTGCCGTACAGGCGGCCCCGGCCGACCTCGTGGGTGACGCGCTCGACGCCCTGCAGAAGGCGGTCGACACCCTGCTCAAGGCGTCCACCGCCGGTGACGCCGCCCAGGTGGCGCCGGCCGTCGACGGCGTGGTGTCCACCCTCGTCAACGTCGTCGCCGCCGCGTTGACGAGCGGCGGACTGCCCGCCCCCAGCCTCCCGGCGGTGCCCGGCCTGCCGACGAGCTCGCTGCCGGCCGCGCAACCGGTGCCGGCGGCCTGAGCCGCCGTCCCGGGGAGCTCACGGTCAATCTTCCAGGCCTCTCATATGAGGATGGGAAACGCCGATGAGACCCACCCTTCATTCGGGTGGGTTGCGGAAACATTCCGCGTACGGGGTTTCCGCTCCGGCGGGGTCTCGTTAGGCACGGCGTCAGCATTTCCTCTGGTGACGCGAGTTGCCGAAGAAAGGAACACGATGAAGTCCCTGAAGGCTGCCGCTGTAGTTGCCGGTTCCATGGTCCTCGCCGGTGCCGCCGCGCCCGCGTTCGCCCAGGACGCCGCCGACCTCACGCCCACCAGCCTCAACGGCGCCGTGAACACGCTCACCGAGACCCCCCTCCAGCCCGCCGACGTGATGCCGCTGCAGCACCAGTCGGACGCGCTCAACACCGAGAACAAGGACTCCGTCCTCAACACGGTCAAGGGCGCGACCACCACGCTGAACTCCAGCGGGCTTCTCGGCGGGCTTCCGCTGCAGGGCTGACGTATTCCGGAGCACCCACCACAGGGGCCGATCCCGTGTCGTACGGAATCGGCCCCTCGCGCTGTTCGAGTGGCGTCCCTCGTTCGTGTGGACAGGCGGGGGGCAATCGCCCGGTCGGGTGAGAACACGGTCGGCCTGTTCAGGTGCGTCGATAAGGTCGCGCGGTGACCTCAACCTCAAGCAAAACCCGCCCTTTCCACGCCGCCGACCTCGGCACGCTCGTCGTGATGGCCTGGAGCGGCGAAGCCCCCGACGGCGACATGCCCTACCTGCTCGCCTACACGCTCGGGGACGGTGCGAACGGCCCGGAGGCCTCCACGGCCGCCGTCGAGGCGCTGCTGGAGAACAACGGGCTGCCCGTCGGCGGTGACCTCGTCGACGGCGCCTCCCGTCCGAGCCTGCCGGTCAGCCTGCTCGTCGAGTCCGGCACGGCCGTCGTCACCATGCCGGGCTCCAACGCCCAGTGCACCCCGCCCCCGGAGTGGCTCGCGGCCGTCGGCGAACGCGGCTTCGCCTACTTCGTGTTCACCACCCGCCCCTGGCCCGAGGCCAAGCCCGGCAAGCCGGTCGAGCCGGAGGCGCTGTCCGCCTTCGCGGGCGCCGAGGAGACCCTGAACGCGGCGGCGCACATCGTGCTGCCCGCCCGCAGCCTGCGCAACTGATGGCCGACGCCGCGGGACGGCGCACGCGGGTGGCCGCCGGTGCCGGCCGGGGCCTCGCCCTGCTGCTGGTGATCACCGGCGCGGCCGGGCTGCTGGCCTCCTGGGTCATCACCCTCGACAAGTTCAAGCTGCTGGAGGACCCGGACTTCACCCCGGGCTGCAGTCTGAACCCGGTGGTGTCCTGCGGCAGCGTCATGGAGAGCGACCAGGCCGAGGCCTTCGGGTTCCCCAATCCGATGCTGGGCCTGGTCGCCTACGGCATCGTCGTCTGCGTCGGCATGAGCCTGCTGGCCGGCGCGGCCTTCCCCCGCTGGTACTGGCTGACGCTCGACGCCGGCTGCCTGTTCGGGCTCGGGTTCGTGTCATGGCTCCAGGTCGAGTCGCTGTACCGGATCAACGCGCTGTGCCTGTGGTGCTGCCTCGCCTGGGTCGCCACGATCCTCATGTTCTGGTACGTCACCTCGTTCGCCGTATTGCGGGAATTCCTGCCCGCGCCCGGATGGTTGCGGGCCTTCGTCGGTGAATTCACCTGGGTGCCGCCGCTCTTGCACTGCGGCGTCGTCGGCATGCTGATCCTGACCCGTTGGTGGGACTTCTGGACGAGCTGACCGTTGCCGTACGTCGTACTACTGCGGCAGTCGGGGGAATCTTGCGCTGGTGGACGGCTCGGGATCGTTACGCGGTACGGGCGTTGAGACTCGCCGATCCGCCGATCCTGAGAGGGACCGTACCTGACATGAAGTCGACCACCCGAGGAACCCTTGCCGCCGTCATCACGGGCGTCGCGGCCGCGGTGGGGGCCACCGCGACCCCCGCGGCAGCGGTGGACACGGTCCCCGTGCCGGTGCCGCTGGAGGGCATCGAGCACTCCCTCAACATGGAGCTGCCCAAGCTCGGCGGCGAGCTGCCCCTGCTGACGCCGGGTGCGCCCGAGGGACCGCAGTACGTCGAGGGGCGCCTCATCCCGGAGCGCGTCGTCCCGCAGCTGCCGGTGAGCGGCGCACTGCCCGGCGCGGGTCTGCGCGCGCCCCTGCCGCACCTCCTCGGTGACGACTTCGACCACGTGGGCGTCGACGCGCCGGCCTCCGACCTGCGCGCGCTGGCGCCGGGCCTGACCCTCGACGCCCCGCTGACCCCGCCGAACCCCGACAACTTCGGCCTGCCGGACCCGAAGCTGCCGCAGGCGGGCCTGCTCGCCCCGGTGCTGCAGACCGTGCCGGGGGCGGACCTGGGGGCGGGGCCCGGACTGTAGGGGCGTACCGGCCACACCCGACAGAGCCCGGACCGCGTGAGCGGCCGGGCCCTTCGGTTGTCCGGGCCCTTCGGTTGTCCGGGCCCTTCGGCTGTCCGGGCCCGGAAGTTCACCTCCTGGGCCGCCGGACGGTGACCGGGCGGGCCGCTGGACGGTTACCGCTGCAGAGAACCGAACCGGACGAGGAGCAGACCATGGTCGTGAGCGCAGGCGGAGTGCCGGTGAGGGCGGAGCCCTCAGCGACGAGCCCGGTGAGAGGCGGCCCCGCGCGCGGGAGCCGACGGGACCTGCTGCGCGGGCTGCTCGCCCCGGCCGTCGCCCTGGCGCTCACCCCCGTCGTCGTCGCCTCCCGCCCGACGTCCGGGGACGGTCCGCCCGCGGACGTCGCCTTCGAGGAGACCTACCGGGGCCACCGTATCCGCGGGGTCAGAACCTCCGCGGCCGCCGCGGGGCACACCTTCGCGGGCGGCCGGTGGCACGTCACCGTGGACGACCGCCCGCTGCACCTGATGCGCCGCGCCGACGGCACCTGGCTGAGCATGGTCGACCACTACCGGTCGTATGCCACCCCGCTGGAGGCCGCCCGCGCCGCCGTCGACGAGCTGGGGCCGGGGCAGCGGCTGCGCGCCCCGGGGATGACCGGGGAACAGGGACACGAGGACATGGGGGGACACCATGGCGTACACGCGTAAGGACGTCAGCACGTTGACCGCCGCCGAGAGGCGGCGGTTCGTGAAGGCGCTGCTGGAGGTCAAACGGCGGGGCGAGTACGACGAGTTCGTGCGGATGCACGTCGAGTACTACGTGGCCGACGGCGAGGACGGACTGCGTTCGGCCCACATGACCCCCTCCTTCCTGCCCTGGCACCGCCGGTTCCTGCTGGAGCTGGAGCGGGCGCTGCGCCGGGTGGACCCGTCGGTGAGCATGCCGTACTGGGACTGGACCAAGGACCGTACGACGTCCTCCGCGCCCTGGACCAAGGACCTGCTCGGCGGCAACGGGCGGCGCTCCGACCGGCAGGTGACCACCGGACCGTTCGCCTACAAGGAGGGCAACTGGACCCTCAAGGAAGGAGTCACCGACGGGGAGTTCCTCACCCGGGACCTCGGGCGGGCCCGTGATCCGATCGCGCTGCCGACACGGAGCGAGCTGGAGTGGGCCCTGAAGGACCCCGTCTACGACACCTCGCCCTGGGACTCCACGGCCACCAGGGGGTTCCGCAACAAGCTGGAGGGGTGGGGCACCGGGCGGGGCAGTGCCGGCTGGCGCAACCACAACCGCGTGCACCGCTGGGTCGGCGGGGCCATGGTCGGCGGCGCGTCCGTCAACGACCCGGTCTTCTGGCTGCACCACGCCTTCGTCGACCTGTGCTGGTCCCGCTGGCAGCGCCGGCACCGCGAGCACCGCTACCTGCCCGCGAAGCCGCCCGGTCCGGGCAGCGCCCAGCGGGGACGGATCGTCGCCCGGCACGAGAAGCTGCCGCCGTGGGACGTGACACCGGACGAGCTGGAGGACCACGGGCGGATCTACCGGTACGCCTAGCCGTCGGGCGGGCCCCGGACGTGCGAGAGCCCCGGCGCTCGGAGGTGCCGGGGCTCTCGGGTGGGGACGGGCGGTCAGCCGCCGTAGCCGTTGTGGCCGCCGGAGCCGTGGTGGCCGTTCTTGTCGTCGCTGACGTTCGCGCACTGGTTGCCGAACGCCGGGTTCAGCAGGCCGATCACGTCGACGGTGTTGCCGCAGAGGTTGACCGGAATGTGGACCGGGACCTGGACGACGTTGCCCGACAGGACGCCGGGGGAGCCGACGGCCGCACCCTGGGCGCCCGCGTCCGCCATGGCCAGGCCGGCGCCGCTCATGACCACGGCGCCGGTGCCGAGAGCCACACAGGCTGCCTTCGCGATGCGAGACATCACGTTCTCCTTCTGACTCGGGGAGTGCGGCGGCAGGACGTGCCGTCGCACTCCCCGTTCAACGCCGCCGCTCACGGCTGGTAACGGCGGGCATGTGCGGATCACCCTTTTTGAACACGCAATCGGTGGGGACCGGGGAGCCGGGCGGCGGGCGGCGGGCGGCGGGAAAATGATTTGGGCCGTGCCGGGCCGTTCACTAGCCTCCCGGCATGGAACCCGACCCCATGACCCTGGTCCGTCTGTTCGCCGAGGAGAGCCGGGTGCGCGCCTTCGCGGCGGTCGCCCTGGGCGCGGGAAGCCCGGCTGAGGTGGCCCGCGCGTCCGGCCTGTCCGTGAAGGAGACGGCCCTGGCGCTGCTTCGGCTGCGCGAGCAGGGTGTCGTGACCGCGGGGGACGACGGGGCACTGACCGTGGCGTACGACCTGTTCAGGGATCAGGCACGGGCGGCGGGGCGGCCGCCGCGGGCGCCTGGGGTTCCCTCCGGCGGGGACGAGCGGACCGACATGATCCTGCGGACCTTCGTCCGGGACGGCCGGCTGCTGCGGCTGCCCGCCCGGTGGACCCGCAAGAAGCTGGTGCTGCGGTACATCGCCGAGCAGACCTTCGAGCCGGGCGTCGAGTACCCGGAGCGGGCCGTCGACGAGAAACTGCGCGCCTGGTGCGAGGACGGCGACGTCGACCATGTGACGCTCCGGCGCTGTCTGGTGGACCTGCACCAGCTGCGCCGGAGCGACGGAATCTACCGGCGGCCCGAGGGGGCGGCGGAGGCCGGCATCGCCTGACGTCAGGGCAGTCGTCGTACCGGCGAACCCGCCAGGAAGGCGCGGATGTTCTCGACCGCCTGGCCGTAGTACGTCTCGTAGTTGGCGCGTGAGACGTATCCGAGGTGAGGGGTGGCGAGCAGCCGGGGGGCCGTGCGCATCGGGTGGCCGGCGGGGAGGGGCTCGGTGTCGAAGACGTCGACGCCGGCGCCGGCGATGCGGCCCTCTTCGAGGGCGGCGAGGAGGGCGTCCTGGTCGACGATCGCGGCGCGCGAGGTGTTGACCAGGTAGGCGGTCGGCTTGAGGAGGGCGAGTTCGGCGGGGCCGAGCAGGCCGCGGGTGCGGTCGCCGAGCGCCAGGTGGATCGAGACGAAGTCGCTGGTGGCGAGAAGGTCGTGCAGGGAGGGTGCGAGTTCGGCGCCCACCTCGTCGGCGCGGTCCGCGGTGAGGTTCTGGCTCCAGGCGCCGACCCGCATGCCGAAGGCGAGGCCGATCCGTGCCACCCGGCTGCCGATCTTGCCGAGGCCGAGGATGCCGAGGCGGCGGCCGTGCAGGTCCGCGCCGACCGTGCGCTGCCAGGGCCCGTCGGAGCGCAGGGCGTTGCTCTCCTCTACGATCCCGCGGGCGAGGCCGAGCAGCAGGGCCCAGGTCAGTTCGACGGGCGGGGTGGCGGCGCTGGCCGTGCCGCACACGGTGACGCCGTGCGCCTCGGCGGCGGCGTAGTCGATGACGGAGTTGCGCATGCCGGAGGCGACGAGCAGTTTCAGCCGGGGCAGGCGGGCGAACAAGGAGGCCGGGAAGGGCACGCGTTCGCGCAGGGTGACCACGATGTCGACGTCGGTGAGGGCCGCGGCCAGGGCGTCCTCGTCGGCGAAGTGCGTGTCGTGGGAGACGACCTCCACCTCCCCGGCGAGCGGTGACCAGTCGGCGAGTTCGGTCGCCACCTGCTGGAAGTCGTCGAGCACGGCACAGCGGAGGGGCACGTCGGTTCCTTTCCGGGCGGGCAGACCGACCTTACGGCGCCGGGTCCGGCGTCGCCATGACGGCTTCACCTGCGGGGCCGGTGGTGCCGGGTGGGACCGGGGCGAGTGGCGTGCGAACGTCCTCAGAGGGGAACGGGCCTCCGGCGCCGACACGCCGACACGAAGCGACTGCCTGCCAGCGGGCGAGTGCCGCTCCGGCACCCCGGCACCCGGCACCCTGTGCCATGCGGTTCTGCCGACCCGCGGATCCGATGTCGTGTCCGGCGCTCCTGCCGACGTGGCCGGGATGACCTGGCACTCGATGAGGTAGAGCGGTGCTGGATCGCCTGACGCGGGCGAGCGGTGGAGCCACTGATCGACGGGTCCTCGCTGCCTCTGGTGCCCCGTGCCGGCTGATGCAGCAGGCCGGCTGGAGTTCGTGTGCGTCCTGTCGGGGGCGTATGGGAGCAGTTGGGACGTATGGGGAGGGGAGCGGCCGCCACTGGAAGGTGAGCCCTCTGACCTGCGGAAATGCGGAGAGTGGAGCGCCCCCGGCAGGACTCGAACCTGCGGCCAAGCGCTTAGAAGGTGCGCGGGCCTGATCGATGCGCTCACCTGCGTGTTCGCAGGTCGTCCACGAACGGAAATCGTCAAAGCGCTTGCTGTCGATTCCGGGATGCCTGCTCGATGGTCGTCTCGGGTAGCGAAAGGCGCGTGCCATCGGCCGGAGCCAGGGCGTTCGACAGCGGTGGCGCCGGAACAACTACACCCTGAGGTATTTAGGTACTATGGCGTGCGGAGGTGTCGACAATGACGACGGCGGCGAAGCCGGTACGCCAGTCCCCGCTGAAGGTGGACCCGGCGACGGACAAGTTGATCAGCCAGGGCGCTCATTTCCTGGGGCTGACGAAGAAGGACTTGGTGGCCGAGGCGGTCCGGGCGTATCTGGAGCAGCGCCGTGAGGATCTGCGGTCCGGCATGGTGGAGGCGCTCAGTGTGCTGGATGGCTCGCTGAAGTCGGATGTGATGCTGCTGACCGGGCTGACCGCGGAGGAGATCGACGCGGTCGGGGGAATCGAGGAATGAGCGGAGCCGGCCCGCTGCGCCCGGCCCGCCCGACGCTGCGCTGCTTACGCGAGGATTTGTGCCTCGCGGTGCCGCCGGTCACGGCGCCGCTGGACGAGATCGAGCACCCGGTGCTGGCCAAAGTGTCCGAGCAGTTCGCGGACGAGGACGGCAAGCACGAACGCATTCGGTCAGTGGACGACCATGTGCTGTTCAAGGTCAAGGTGCAGCGGTGGCGCGGCGCGGTATGGCTGGACGCCGATCTGCCGTGGCTGGTCGCGGCGGGTCGGCGCGAGGACGGCTCGGGCGATGACTTCTATGCGGCCCTTGAGGCCGACGGCCGCGCCGCCCGGGCTCGCTACAACGCGGAACATTCCGACGGCCTGAAGACCGCGACGCACACCGCTCACCTCCTGCCCGCACGCGAGGGCCACGTCCGGTACCGGGCCGAGGCCGGCGTCCGCTTCGTGCGCCGCCTGCGGGTGACTCTGCTGGACCTGGCGCACGCCGCGCTGCGCGACGGCCGTGAGCACACACGCGAGTTCGACACCTTCACCCTTGGCCTCCAGGTGCGTGCAGACGACGGCCACGAGACATACCTCGCCGTCCGGATCACCGGCTCCGTCCCGCCGAACCTGACCGTGCTGATCCTGCGCAACGTCCCCGGCTGCGAGGTTGAGGGCTGGTATCCGGAGTACGCCCTGCCTGAGCGGGACCTGCTCCCGGCCGAACAGGCGTGGTCCAACCTCATGGATCCCCGCGCGGCCGCCCAGGTGCTGGACGAGGAGGGGTAGCCAGCCATCTGTCAGCTCGAACTGCAACCTGGATCTCGGGCATGCATCCACGACTGTGGACAGTCAAGGCGCTTGCTCTCGCAGCGATGTGCACCCGGACGTCAAAGAATCCCTCACGCGTTTCCGCAGGGGAGAGGGTATGTGCGCCCCCGGCAGGACTCGAACCTGCGGCCAAGCGCTTAGAAGGCGCCTGCTCTATCCACTGAGCTACGGGGGCCGGGTGTGGTGGCCTCTGTCCTGGGTGCCCGGGTGTGGGCCGGTCCGTGACGCTGCCGGGGACAAGGATAGGGCTCCCGCGTCCTTGTCCCTGTTGCTTCCCCTCCGTGGCTCGATGTGGAGGTTCGGTGAAGCGGTCCTGATAATCGCAGGCAGGTACGAATCGTGCACCGCTTTTGGCGTCTTGTGCCTCGGGTGTTGTGCACTCGTTATGCCTGGACTGTGGCCGCGCCCCAGTCGCCCCTTCCGTCCGTTGTGTCCTGTCGGCGCGCAGACATGCTCATATGCTTCAGAATTCCCCTAAAATTGGGCATTCTTCACATGTGGTGACCTTGGACGTACGGCCTCAGCTGCTCGACGCACTCTCCGCCCTGCGCGACCGTGTCGCCGCCGCACGCTTCCCGCTGCCCCTGCCGGGGGCTCCACGCGCGCGTGCCAACCGCGACGAACTGCTGTCCCAGCTCGACGACTATCTGGTGCCCCGCTTGAGAGAACCCGAAGCGCCGCTGCTGGCGGTGGTGGGGGGATCCACCGGGGCCGGCAAGTCGACACTGGTCAACTCCCTGGTGGGGCGGCGGGTCAGCGAGGCGGGGGTGCTCCGGCCGACCACCCGGACTCCGGTTCTGGTGTGCCATCCGGAGGACCATCACTGGTTCAGCGGGATGCGGGTACTGCCCGACCTCACGCGCGTGTGGGTGCCCCATCGGGAACAGACGGACGAACTCCTGCTGCCCGGCGAGGACCCCACGCGCGTCCTGCGCATCGAGACCGCCGACACCCTCCCGCCCGGCGTCGCCCTCCTCGACGCCCCCGACATCGACTCCCTCGTCGCCGACAACCGCGTCCTCGCCGCCGAACTGATCTGCGCGGCCGACATCTGGATCATGGTCACCACGGCGGCCCGGTACGCCGACGCCGTGCCCTGGCATCTGCTGCGCACCGCCAAGGAGTACAACGCCACGCTCGTCACCGTGCTCGACCGGGTGCCCCACCAGGTCGTCTCCGAGGTCTCACGGCAGTACGGCGCGCTGCTCACCAAAGCCGGACTCGGCGACGTACCCCGCTTCACCGTGCCGGAACTGCCCGAGTCGGCGTGGGGCGGCGGGCTCCTGCCGGCCACCGCCGTCGCGCCGCTGCGGACCTGGCTCATCCATCAGGCCCAGGACCAGGTGGCCCGGCAGTACGCGATGGCCCGTACCGCGTACGGCGTCCTCGACTCGCTCAAGGCCCGGATGCCCGAGCTGGCGAGCGCGGCCGCCGCACAGTACGCGGCCGCGCTGCGGCTCACCACTGCCGTCGAGGGGGCGTACGACAGCGAGCACGCGCGCGTGCGGGGCCGTCTGCAGGCGGGTGCCGTGCTCGCCGGCGACGCCCTGAAGCGCTGGCGGGCCTTCCCGCTCGACTGCACCGCCGACGAACTCCTCGACGCCCTCGTGGAGAGTCTCGGCGCGCTCCTGCTGTGTGCCGTCACCGCAGCCGACGAACGCGTCGAGGAGGCCTGGCGACGCGAACCGGCCGCCGGGGCTCCCGAACTGACCGACCGTGGCACGTCCGCGGAGAGCGCCGAGCACCGCATCGGGCTGGCCGTACGGCGGTGGCGGCGGGAGCTGGAGGAGTACGCCGAGGAGGAGGTGAGCGGCCTCGACCGGAGCGTCGCACCCTCCGCCGAACTCGTCGCCGCCCTCGTCGCAACCGCTCTGCTGGGCGGCCGTCGGGCGCGGTCGGCCGGCGAGGGACTCGCCGAGCGGATCGGCGCGCACGGCGCGCTGCGGCTGCGTGACCGCGGCGGACGGCTGCTCACCGACCACCTGGACCGGATCATCCACACCGAACGCGAGCGCCGCCTCGCCCCGCTCGATGCCCTCGACGTCCACCCCGAACCGCAGGCGGAACTCATCGCCGCGCTGTCCGTACTGCAGAAGGAGAGGTGACCGGTGACCGCCGTCACAGACCACGACCACACGGAGCACACGGACGATGCGGCTGACGCGGCCGACGCGGCCGACGCGGGTCGTCAGGACGACGAGCGAGCCGAAAATGCCGGCTCCGAGGAGGGCACGCCCGATGACGGCCGTCCTGACGGTCCTGGCCGTGCTGGAGAGGCCGATTCGGGTGAGGGGGGCACGGAAGTCGAGCTCGCCGGTGAAGCGACTCCCGAAGCATCCGGCGAGGTTCAAGAGCCGGAGCGCCCCGGGGAACCCGAGGGACCTGGGGGGCGCGTGCGCTCCGACGACCGGCACGCGCGCGTGAAGGACGGCCACTCCGCAAGCCGTACGGGCACCTCCGGTCGTACGGACTCCGACAGCGCCTGGGACGACGGGCTGATCGCGCGAAGGGTCACCGAGGAGACCGCCGCGCAGCACGTCACCGTCGTGGAGGCCCGGCCCTCGCATCCGCAGGCCGTGCCCGAGCTGGCGTACGACGGAGCGCTGCGGTCCCGGCTCGAAGCGCTGCGCGAGCTGGTGGGGCTCTCCCGTACGCGGCTGGACAGCAGGACCCTTGCCGAGGCGGGCCGGGTCCTCGACGAGGCGACGGCGCGCCGGCGGCTGTCCGGGCAGCACACCGTCGTCGCCATCGCGGGCGCGACCGGCAGCGGCAAGTCGCAGCTGTTCAACGCGCTCGCCGGAGTGAACATCTCGGAGACGGGCGTACGACGGCCCACCACCGCTGCGCCCATCGCGTGCAGTTGGAGCGACGGGGCGGCCGGCCTCATCGACCGGCTCGGCATCCCGGGGCGGCTGCGGCGGCGCCCCGTGCAGAGCGCCGAGGCCGAGGCACAGCTGCGCGGGCTCGTCCTGGTGGACCTTCCCGACCACGACTCGGCCGCCGTACAGCACCGCGAGCAGGTGGACCGCGTCCTGGCCCTCGTCGACGCGGTCATCTGGGTCGTCGACCCGGAGAAGTACGCCGACGCCGTCCTCCATGAGCGCTATCTGCGGCCGATGGCGGGCCACGCGGAGGTCATGTTCGTCGTCCTCAACCAGATCGACCGGCTGCCCGGAGAAGCCACCGAGCAGGTCCTCGACGATCTGCGGCGGCTGCTCGACGAGGACGGGATCGTGCTCGGCGAGTACGGCGAACCGGGCGCCACCGTGCTCGCCCTGTCGGCGCTCACCGGCGACGGTCTCGGGGAACTGCGGGAGGCGCTCGGCCAGTTCGTGGCGGAGCGCGGGGCCCCGGCACGGCGTATCGCGGCCGACGTGGACGCCGCCGGGTGGCGGCTGCGGCCCGTCTACGCCACGGGCCGGCGGACCGGGCTCAGTGAGCAGGCGCGGGACGAGTTCGCCGCCCGGCTCGCGGAGGCGGTGGGTGCCACCGCGGCGGGCGAGGCGGCCGAACGCGCGTGGCTGCGCAACGCCAACCGCGCCTGCGGGACGCCCTGGCTGCGGCTGTGGCGGTGGTACGAGGACCGGTTCGAACCTTCGACCGGGCGGCTGCCGTCGCGCTCCCCGGTCGACGAGGAGGTCACGGCCCGCCAGCGGGTCGAACAGGCCGTGCGGACGCTGGCCGACCGGGCGTCGGCCGGGCTGCCGGCACCCTGGGGGCAGGCGGTGCGCGAGGCCGCCGTACGCGGCGCGCAGGGGCTGCCCGAGGCGCTGGACGAACTGGCGGCGCGGGCGGGACTGCCGCCGGGACGGCCGCCGCGACCGGGCTGGTGGCCGGCGGCTGTGTTCGCCCAGGCCTCCATGACGATCCTCCAGGTCATCGGCGGCCTGTGGCTGCTGGGGCAGATCATCGGGGTCATGTCGCCGAACCTGGGCGTGCCGGTGCTGCTGATGGTGGTCGGCATCATCGGCGGCCCGCTGGTCGAGTGGAGCTGCCGGATGGCGGCGCGGGGACCGGCGCGGCGGTACGGCCTGGAGGCGGAACGGCGGCTCAGGGAGGCGTCCGCCGGGTGCGGGCGGGCACGGGTGCTGGATCCGGTGGCCGCGGAACTGCTGCGGTACCGGGAGGTGCGGGAGCAGTACGGCCAGGTCATGGGGGTGGCGGCGGCACGGTGATCCGGCCGCGGGGCGGCCCGGGGCACCGGTGACTCGGGGTGGCACCACTCGTTCGGGTGGCGGAGTTGTCCACAGCCGGGCGGTGGCCCACAGCGCTCAGCGGGCTCGGCCCGACGGAGGCAGTCTGGCCTCGCGGCGATCGGGGCGGACGCGGTCGTCGTGGCAGACGCAGCCGTACGGGACGGGCCCGTCGGCGTATCCGTCCGGCGTGAATGCCGGGAGAGGGTGGGGATCGAGATGAACGAGACGGTCATCTGCGCGGTGGGCAACGTGGCGACGCGACCGGTGTTCCGGGAGCTGGCGTCGGGCGCGTCGGCGCGCTTCCGGCTGGCGGTGACCTCGCGGTACTGGGACCGCGAGAAGAACACGTGGACCGACGGCCACACCAACTTCTTCACGGTCTGGGCCAACCGGCAGCTCGCCACCAACGTGACGGCGTCGCTCGACGTCGGCGACCCCGTCGTCGTGCAGGGCAGGCTGAAGGTGCGCTCGGACGTACGCGAGGGGCAGAGCTGGACGTCGGCCGACATCGACGCGCTGGCCATCGGCCACGATCTGGCCCGCGGCACCTCGGCCTTCCGGCGCACTCCCAGGCAGGAGACGGCGGCCGCCGGCGCCCCGGCGCAACCCGAGCCCAACTGGGAGACACCGCCCGCCGAGCCGGACGCCCAACGGCAACCGGAGCCCGCTGCGGTGACGTGACGTCAGCCGTCTGCCGGAGGGCCGAGCCCCGGGCCCGTGATGACATGACGTGACGTCAGCCTCCGTCGGCACCAGCCCGATGACGTGACGGCAACCGCCCCCGGAGCCGACCGAACTGCGGCTTATCGGTGAATGCGCGCCGAACAACTCAAGTGGATTTGTCGATAAGCCCTGTTCGGGTGCGGTCGTGGCGATAACGATTCCGAGTCGGATCGGTTGACCGACGGCATCCCCGGGAAGCGCGGTGCGCGAGGTACCTAGGATGCCGGACGTAGGCTCTCGGGGTTTCTGTTTCTGCTGGTGGGACCACACCCCCACGTCAACGGGTCCTGCTCGAAGGGGAATTCTGTGTTTTCTTCGTCCTCCGCGCTGTCGGTGCGCAGGCGAGGCGCGGCCCGCCTCGCCGCCGCCGCGCTGATGTCCGCACTCGTCGCCGCCGGCGTGCTGTCCGGCGCGGGCACGGCGTCCGCCGACGAGACGGCCCAGAGTCAGAGCGGCGCGACCGCGACGATAGGCGGACTGAAGACGTACGGCGACGCCGTCATACACGGCGACACCGGAGACCTGACGGTGTCGGCGGGCCTGTTCGAGATGTCCGTCGAGGGCGGCGGCACCCTGCAGACCTACTGCGTCGACCTGCACAACCCCACGCAGCGGGACGCCAAGTACCACGAGACCCCGTGGAGCGGCACCTCGCTCGGCGCCAACAAGAACGCCGGCAAGATCCGCTGGATCCTGCAGAACTCCTATCCGCAGGTCAACGATCTCGCGGCGCTCGCCGCGGCGGCGGGTGTGAACGGCGGCCTCACCGAGGAGGACGCGGCGGCCGGCACCCAGGTCGCCATCTGGCGCTACTCGGACGGCGCCGACGTCGACGCCGTCGACCCGCAGGCCGAGAGGCTCGCGGACCACCTGCACAAGAGCGCCCGGAACGTGGCGGAGCCCCAGGCGTCCCTGACGCTCGACCCGCCCGCGGTCTCCGGCCGCCCCGGCGAGCTGCTCGGCCCGGTCACGGTGCACACCAACGCGGCCGGCGTGACGGTGACACCGCCGGCGGACGCCGCCACCAGCGGAGTACGGATCGTCGGCAAGGACGGCAAGGCGATCACGTCCGCGACGGACGGCAGCCAGCTCTTCGTCGACGTGCCCGAGGACGCACCGGCCGGCTCGGCCGAGCTGACCGTGCAGGCCTCGACCACCGTGCCGGTCGGCCGCGCGTTCTCCTCCGAGAGCCGCAGCCAGACGCAGATCCTGGCCGGCTCCAGCGAGTCGACGGTCTCGGCGACGGCAAACGCGGCCTGGGCGAAGGAGGGCGCGATACCGGCCCTGTCCGCGGCGAAGAACTGCGCCGAGGGCGGCCTGGACATCACCGCGACCAACGTGGGCGACGAGACGTTCACCTTCGAGCTCATGGAACGCGAGCACAGCATCGCGGCGGGCGAGTCCCAGACGGTGACCATCCCGCTCCAGGAGGACCAGGCGTACGACTTCACGATCACGGCCCCGGGCGGTCTCGAGCAGCGCTTCACCGGCGTCCTGGACTGCCGGACCCAGGGCAGCGAGACCGGCGGCGACGCGACCCAGACCCTGAGCGAGCCGAGCCCCGCGACGGTCGGCGGCACCGCCAGTGACGTGAACCTCGCCGAAACCGGCGGCTCCAACGCCACCCCGATGATCGCCGGCACAGCCATCGCCCTCGTGGTGATCGGCGGCGCGGCGCTGCTGCTGGTGGGCAGGGAGAAGACGCCGACCCGGGACTAGCGGGTGCCGGCACCCACCGTCCGCCCCTGAGAAAGACGAACCAGGCCGGCGTCGCATGAGGCGAACCGTCCGGGCGGACGGTGCACAGCAGGCCCGGATCGAACTCCTGAAGCGGACGTCAGCCCGCCTGGCCCGGCTCGAACGGGCCGGCCCCCGCCACGACGGGCTGGTGCTGCGGGTCTACAGCTGCCAGTCGACGCACGTCGCTCCGAGCAGCCATGATCTGTCCATGGATGAGTACGCGTGGCCCACGGGCCCGGCGGTGCCGACGGGAGAGGCGGTTCGTCGGAATTGGGCGGCAACCGTTGCGGCCCTGCCCGTGGGGACCCGCATCACCGGCCAGGTCATCGGCCGTCAACCCTTCGGCATCTTCGTGCATATGGACGGTGTGCCGGATGCCGTGGCGCTGGGCGAGATATCGGCCATGCCGCTTGGGAGGGAGCTCCCTGCCCTCGGGACCGCTGTCGAGGGCGAGGTGTACTGGCATGCACACAACCACCAGGTGAGGATCCGGCTGGATGAGTGGCGGACGACCGGGGACTGATGTGGTGCCGGGCCGCCCCCGGGCCGTCCGACGCTCCCCGAGGGCGACCGGCGGCGACCGGCAGTGACAGTCGGGCTACAGCCGCCGGCGGTGAAGCCCCAGGTCACGGACCCCCGACAGAACGCGTTTCCTTCGAGGGGTAGCCGTCAGGCAAGATGGGGTGTATCTGCCCACTGCCAGAATTCAAGCTGCCGGACGGTTTCTCTTGGCTGAGTACATCTACACCATGCGCAAGACGCGTAAGGCGCACGGCGACAAGGTGATCCTTGACGACGTGACGCTGAGCTTCCTGCCCGGCGCGAAGATCGGTGTGGTCGGTCCTAACGGTGCCGGTAAGTCCACCGTTCTCAAGATCATGGCCGGGCTTGAGCAGCCGTCCAACGGTGACGCCTTCCTGTCGCCCGGCTACTCCGTCGGCATGCTCCTCCAGGAGCCGCCGCTCGACGAGTCCAAGACGGTCCTGGAGAACGTGCAGGACGGCGCCGCCGAGATCATGGGCAAGCTCAAGCGCTTCAACGAGGTCGCCGAGCTCATGGCGACCGACTACTCGGACGCGCTCATGGAGGAGATGGGCAAGCTCCAGGACGACCTGGACCACGCCAACGCGTGGGACCTGGACACACAGCTGGAGCAGGCCATGGACGCCCTGGGCTGCCCGCCCGGCGACTGGCCCGTCACCAACCTCTCCGGTGGTGAGCGTCGACGCGTGGCGCTGTGCAAGCTGCTGCTCGAAGCTCCCGACCTCCTGCTGCTCGACGAGCCCACCAACCACCTGGACGCCGAGTCCGTGCAGTGGCTGGAGCAGCACCTCGCGAAGTACGCGGGCACCGTCGTCGCCGTGACCCACGACAGGTACTTCCTCGACAACGTCGCCGAGTGGATCCTCGAGCTGGACCGCGGCCGCGCCCACCCGTACGAGGGCAACTACTCCACGTACCTCGACAAGAAGGCCTCCCGCCTCAAGGTCGAGGGCCAGAAGGACGTCAAGCGGGCGAAGCGGCTCAAGGAAGAGCTCGAGTGGGTGCGGTCCAACGCCAAGGGGCGTCAGGCCAAGTCCAAGGCGCGTCTGTCCCGCTACGAGGAGATGGCCGCCGAGGCGGACAAGATGCGGAAGCTGGACTTCGAGGAGATCCAGATCCCGCCGGGCCCGCGTCTGGGCAGTGTGGTCGTCGAGGTCAACAACCTCAGCAAGGCCTTCGGCGACAAGGTCCTCATCGACGATCTCTCCTTCACGCTGCCGCGTAACGGGATCGTCGGTGTCATCGGTCCGAACGGCGCCGGCAAGACCACCCTCTTCAAGATGATCCAGGGCTTCGAGACCCCGGACTCCGGCACGATCAAGGTCGGCGACACCGTCAAGATCGCCTACGTCGACCAGGGCCGCGAGAACATCGACCCGAAGAAGTCGCTGTGGGCCGTGGTCTCGGACGAGCTCGACTACATCAACGTCGGCCAGGTCGAGATGCCGTCGAGGGCCTACGTCTCCGCGTTCGGCTTCAAGGGTCCGGACCAGCAGAAGCCGGCCGGTGTCCTCTCCGGTGGTGAGCGCAACCGCCTCAACCTCGCGCTCACCCTCAAGCAGGGCGGCAACCTGCTGCTCCTCGACGAACCGACGAACGACCTCGACGTCGAGACCCTGGGCTCCCTCGAGAACGCACTGCTCGAGTTCCCGGGCGCGGCCGTGGTCGTCTCCCACGACCGGTGGTTCCTGGACCGGGTGGCCACGCACATCCTCGCCTACGAGGGTGACTCCAAGTGGTTCTGGTTCGAGGGCAACTTCGAGTCGTACGAGAAGAACAAGATCGAGCGGCTGGGCGCGGACGCCGCGCGCCCGCACCGCGCCACCTACAAGAAGCTGACCCGGGGCTGATCTTGCGGCACATCTACCGCTGCCCGCTGCGCTGGGCGGACATGGACGCGTACGGCCACGTCAACAACGTGGTCTTCCTCCGCTACCTGGAGGAAGCCCGTATCGACTTCCTGTTCCGCCCGGAGAAGGACTTCAAGCAGGGGTCCGTGGTGGCGCGCCACGAGATCGACTACAAGCGGCAGCTGGTCCACCGGCACACGCCGGTGGACATCGAGCTGTGGATCACGGAGATAAGGGCGGCGTCCTTCACGATCGTGTACGAGGTCAAGGACCCGGACCAGGTCTACGTCCAGGCCTCGACGGTGATCGTGCCGTTCGACTTCGAGGCGCAGCGGCCGCGCCGGCTCACCGCTCAGGAACGCGAGTTCCTGGAGGAGTACCGCGACGACCGGGGTGACGACTCCGCCGAGGAGGAGGCCGTCGCCGCATGACGGTGCTCCACCTCGCCGACGAGGGGGAGGCGGCGGACCTCGCGGCCTTCCTCTCCCGGCTGCTCCACTACGACCGTGGAGCAGCGGTGCGCCTCCAGGCGGCCGGCACCGCGCTCGCCGTCTTCGGACGGCCGCCGTCCTTCGACGTACTGGCGATCCGTACGGTGCGGCTCGCCAAGCCGTACGAGGACGGGCTCGCCGTCACGCTGGACGTGACCGTGTCCGCGGGCGAGTTCCTGGAGTCCGTCGACGAGGCCGCGGTCACCGTGGGCGTTCCGGGGGCGGTGACCGGGCCGCCGTGGGCCGGGGTGCTGCCGCCGCGCGGCGGGTGGCGGGCCCAGGCCGGGCTGCCGGAGCCGGACGCCCTGCGGGCGCTGGTCGCCGCCGTGATCGCCGAATTCCGGTCCCGTACGCAGGAGTTGGGACCTGAGGCGCGTACGAGGGCCGAACTCGACCGGATCGGGCGGGAGATCTGGTCCCGGACCGTCGGGGACACCGGGCTGCCGGTACGGGCCGTGCACGCGGCCCAGTCGCTGGGGTTCCTGCGCCCGGCCGTGCCCGCAGCGGACACGCGTGCGCCCGCCGAGGCGCCGCTGGGGCTGTTCTCGTCGGGCGCATGGCTCAGGCTGCGCACGCCGTACGGGTCGATCGCCGTACGCAGGGCGGGGCTCGGGGCACTGGACGTCAGCGTCCGCTGAACCGCCGCGGGCGCCGGCGGCTCCGTTGCCCCCTACCGCGCTTCCGTTTGGTTACGGCGCGTGACCGGTCGTGCTCAGTCGCGCTCGCTGTCGTCCGGCCATACGCCGATGTGGTCCGCCTCCAGTTCCAGGGCCACGCGGTCACGCATGCCGAGGGCACGGGTGTAGTCGGCGGGGAGCTGGAGGCGGCCGGCGCGGTCGAGCATGGCGTATTCGCGGGCGACCACCGTCTCGTGGCCGGTCGCCGCGTCGACCTCGCTGCGGCGCAGGACCTCGGTGGAGGTACGGCCGTCTCGGATGGCGACCGTGCGGCGGACCTCGCCGGCGACCGCCTGGTCGTGGGTGACGATCACGATGGTGGTGCCGAGCTGATCGTTGGCGGTGCGGAAGGCGGCGAAGACCTGTTCCGCGGTGTGGGAGTCGAGTTCGCCGGTGGGCTCGTCGGCGAGCAGGATCGCCGGGTTGTTGGCGAGGGCTACGGCGATGGCGGCGCGTTGTTGCTGGCCGCCGGACATCTGGTGCGGGCGGCGGTCGCGGCAGTCCGCGATCTCGAGCAGGTCGAGGAGTTCCAGGACGCGTTCGGTCTGGGCGCGGCGGGACCTGGGGGTGCGGGTGCGTCCGGCCAGTTGCATCGGGAGGGCGGCGTTCTGGGCGGCGGTCAGGTAGGGGAGGAGGTTGCGGGAGGTCTGCTGCCAGACGAAGCCCACAACTTCCCTGCGGTAGGAGAGGCGGTCCTTCGCGGTCATCGTGAGGAGGTCTCGGCCGGCCACGCGGGCGGCGCCGGCGGTGGGGGTGTCCAGGCCGGCGAGGATGTTCATGAGGGTGGACTTGCCGCTGCCGGACGCGCCCACCAAGGCCATGAGCTCGCCCTTCCGCACCAGGAGGTCGAGGCCCTGGAGGGCTTGGACCTCGACGCCGTCCGTGGTGAAGATGCGGACGAGGCGGTCGCAGGTGATGAGGGCGTCGTGGCCGTAGGCGGGGCGGTCGCGGTCCTGTGCGGCGCGATGGGTCAGGTCGGTGAGGGTGGGGTTCGTCGTCATCCCGGGTCTCCTAGCAGCACGACTGCCCGCAGCCGGAGCAGCAGGTATGTGGTCAACGGGCGTCCCCCGCCCTCAGCTCCCGCACCGACCCGCGCCGCCCCGACCACCATGCCTGCCCCACCGCCACACCCACCGCCAGCAGCAGCACCGAAAGCGCCGGCACTGTCAACGACAGGGCGTCCGTGTGGAGTTCGGCCTTGCCCGGAGAGGACGGTGCCGAGGCGAGGGCGATGGTCGTCAGGTCGATGCCCGGGGAGAGGAGGCGGATGGCGGCCCAGCCGGTGAGAGTGCCGCCGACGGCCGCCAGTACGGCCTGGGGGAGGGACTCCAGGACGAGGAGGCGTCGGCCCTGGGCGCGGGTGAGGCCCATGGTGCGGAGGCGGGCCAGCAGGGCGGTGCGTTCGGGGGCGGAGCGCAGCAGGGCGAGGAGGAGGGCCAGGACGGCGTAGCCGGCGCCGGCCGCCACCGCGGCGGTGTAGACGCGTTCGGCGCCGGACTGGAGGGGGGAGTCGACGAACCGGGCGCGTTCCTCGGACCGTAGCCGGACGGTCGTCGACTCGCCCGCCGCCCGGCGCAGCGCCCCGGCGTCCAGGTGGTCGCCGGTCAGCAGCAGGGCCGTCGGTCGGGCGGCCGCGCCGCTGAGTCCGGCGCGGTCGACGACCAGGAAGTGGGCACCGGAGACCGCCGGGGTACCGTCCCGGACGAGGGCGATCCGGACGGTGACCGTGCTGCCGTCCTCCAGACGGACCGGGAAGGGGCGCGTGCCGTACATGGCGGCGGTGGCGGGGGAGGCCAGCGCGGGCAGGGGTGCGGCATTGCCGGTGGCAGCCGGTGCCGTCTTCGCGTCGCGGGTGGCAGCCGCCGCGGCCGTTCCGTTGTCGGCGGTAGCCGGTGCCGACTCCCCGCCCCCGCCCTCGCCCCCGGCGGTCAACTCCCCCTCCTCGAACGACCAGGTCCCCGTCCGTCCCGCAAGTGACGCGTAGTCACCGGGGTCCACTCCCACCACCGGTACCGTCACCCGACCGTCGTCCGGCTTCGCCTGGTACGTGATGCCTGCCTCCGCCAGGCCGTCCACGCCCGGCACGCGGCGGAGCCGGTCGGGCAGGAGGGCCGGGAGCGGGCCCGTCGTCTCGATGCGGGCGTCGGCGCCGACGGCGAGCAGGGCCGCGTGGTCGCGGGCCTCGCGCACCCCGGCGAGGACGGAGCCGCCGAAGGCCGCGCTGGTCAGCGCGGTGAGCAGGGCGAGGAGGGGCAGCGCCGCGGAGACGGAGGTGCGCCCGGCGCGGGCCAGCGAGAGGTGGCCCACCGCGCCCCGCAGCCGGCCGGCCGGGCGGGCCAGCGCCCGCAGGGGGAGCGGGTAGAGCCGGACCAGGACCAGCGCCGCGATCACGCTGATCAGCACCGGGGCCAGCGATACGAGCTGGTCTCCGGCGGAACCCGACGTGCCGCGTCGGCGCAGGCTCTCGACCGCGCCGGCCGCGAGGACCACCAGCGTGAGTTCCGCGACCGTACGGCGTCGGGACGGGCGTACGGACGTCACGTCCTCGCGGCCGCCGTGCACCCGTACCGTCCGGTGTGCGGCGGCGGCGCGCAGGGGCAGGGCGGCGCAGGCGACGGCCGTGACCGCCGCCGCTGCCAGGACGGCGGACAGCGAGCGGGGCGCGGGGAGCGCCAGCAGCGTGGCCGTGAGGCCGAGGGCGCCCGCGGGGAGGGCGGTCACCGTGGTCTCGGCGAGCAGTCGCCCGGTCACGCCCCGCAGGGAGGCGCCGCGGGCGCGCAGGAGGGCGAGTTCGGTGCGGCGGCGGTCGGCGGCGAGGCCGCCGGCCATCAGCAGGACGACGGTGGCGACCGTGCCGGTGCCGAACGCGGCGACGGCGACGAGTGGGTCGACGCCCTCGCGCAGCCGGGCGTAGGAGGCGAGCACGTCGTCGAGGTCGGTGCTCACCTCGGTGACGCCGGACGTGTACTCGTCCGCGAGGTCGCCGATCGCCGTGCGCACCTTCTGCAGTGCCGGGCCGGACTCCAGAGAGGCGACCGCGGGCCGCAGCCGGTCCACGTCGTACGCGTGCAGGGCGTCGGCGGCGGGGGTCAACTGCCAGTAACGCCAGGGGTTTCCGGGGGTGCCGAGGATCGCGGGGGCCGCCTCGGGGGCGAGCAGGAGGGCGCCGAGCCAGTAGGTGTCCGCGTCCGAGGACGGGCCGGGCAGGCGGACGAGGGTGGGGGTGCGCAGGAGGGGCTGGGCCGACCAGTAGCTGCCGGCCGGGTCGCGCGGGGCGACGATCGCGGTGACGCGGACGGCGAGGGGATCGCGTTCCACCCCGGGCACGTGGATCACCGAACCGGCCCTGATGCGCAGGCTCCTGGCGGTCTCGACGGTGACCGCGGCCTCCACCTCGGCCGTCGCGGCGGTCACCCGGCCGACCGCGCGCGGGAGGCGTCCGGTCCGCAGGTCCGCGTGGTCGGCGAGGCCGGCCTGGGCGACGAGGGACACCTGTGCGGGCAGCCCGGTCGGCCTCGGCAGCCAGGGGTCCGAGGTCACCAGGTCCGTCTTCGTCCGCACGCCGTACGTCGACCGGCCGCGATCGACGGTGAGCGGCGCGGGGACGAGGGCGCGGATCTCGCCGTACTGCCGGGCCAGGGTGTCGGGGCGCAGGGCGTCCTCCCGCTGCGTCTGCGGCAGCAGCAGGTCGGGGGGCGGGGCGGCGACCTGCACGCCGCTCCGCTCGGGCCCGGCCTGCTCGACGGCCCGGTGCAGGCCGGCGTCCGCGTACCGGTCGACGGCCCGGGGGAACGCGGCGGCCAGAGCCGCGGTCAGCGCCACCAGCAGCGCGAGCGCCCAGGCGGCGCCGGGGGCGGTCCGCAACCTGGTGCGCACCCAGGGCGTCATCGTCGACCTCACGTCACTCACCCCCCTGTTCCCGCAACGACGTGACCGGATTCGCCCGCCGCAGCGCCAGCACCGCCGTGACCAGGGCCGGAGGCAGCGCCACCGCGGTCAGCAGTACGGCGACCCCGGTGACCGGCAGTTCCACGAGCACCTCGGGCACCGGCCGGGCGGCCTCGGAGGTCAGCACGATCAGGGGGACCACGGCCCGGGTCAGAACGGTGCCCAGGGCCGTGCCCACCAGCAGTGCCAGCGCCACCAGCACCCCCTGCTCGACGGCGACCGCGCGGGCCAGCCTCCGGCGTGGGGCGCCCAGCGCGCGCAGTACGGCGAACTCGGCGCCCCGCTCCCGCAGGGAACCCGTCGCGCTCACCGCGAACCCGACCGCGGCCAGTGCCGCCGCCACTCCGGCCGCCGCGGCGAACGCCGCCTCGGGACCCGCGCCGAACGGGTCGTCGCGCAACCGCTCGGCGATCTCGTCCCGCACCACCACCTGCGCCGGGTCCGTGTCGGGCCGCGCCCGCAGCGCCGCCGCGACCTCACCGGCCTCGCCCGGCGCGGTCCGCAGCCACCACTCGGTGGGCGTGACGCTCTGCGCGTACCGCGCCTCCAGCACCCGGTTCACCGAGCGGAGATCGACCAGCAGCGCCCCGCCGGCCGACCCCTCGGTGGTCGGCAGCGCCCGCACCGCGCGCACGATCCGCACCGGTACGGTCCCGCCGCCGAACGCCAGGTCCACGCGCTGCCCGGTGCGGGCGCCCGCGGAGGCGAGGAAGCGGTCGGTCGCGACGGCCGTGACGGCGGGCGGCGGGGGCTGTGCGACCCGGAGGCGGAGCGTCACCGACGAGAGGACCCAGGTGTATTCGCGGGGCACGTATCCGGTGCCGTAGGCGACCGTCGGTCGTCCCGACGGCGTGCTCAGGCGCGGTTCGGTCGGCTTCGTGCGCTCGTCCGGACCGGCCGCCTCCACGTCGCTGAGCGCCCCGGCCGTCCAGGCGGTGGGCAGCGGCAGCCGCCGTACCGCCCCCTCGGGGTCGACGGCGGTCACCTCGTCCAGCGCGAAGCGGTGCCGCTCGGCGCGGTCGACCGGCTGGGGCATGACCAGTTCCACGCCGGTGAGCGTGAGCGGACCGGAAGGGACGTCCAGGTCGAGGGTGTGCCGGCGGCCGTCGGAGGGGAGTTCGCCCGCCGGGAGCTGGTACGGCGTGCCGTAGCGGTCCTGGAGGGTGACGGTGACGTCGGCCGTCGTGCCCGGGCCGGCCGAGCTGCGCAGGGCCGCGGTCAGCCGCAGCCGGTCGGTGCCCGCGGGCACCTTCGCGCCCGCCGACGTGCCCTTCGGGCCCAGCCCGGCCAGCAGCGGCCGCACCGGCTCGGACGCCAGGTCGGGGCGCAGCAGCAGGGCGTCCTTCGCGTGCGCGGTGTCGAGCGCCAGCACGGTCGCGGTCCGGTTGCCGGACAGCGACAGCTCGGTGCGTACGGCGGGGGCGGCCTGGCGTACGCGGGGGACTGCCGCGTACTCGTCGGTGCGGCCGAGGCCGCCGTCCCCGGCGGCGAGGATCCGCACGGACGTGCCGGCGCGGAAGTCGGCCTGGTCGTCCTGCGAGCGGTTCCAGGAGGCGCCCTGCCCGATCGCCAGCATGCCCAGCGCGACGGCGAGGACCAGCAGCAGCACCGGGCCCGCCCCGCGCATCGGGCGGCGGGCGATCTGCCAGCCCGCCAGCGCCGCTGTCAGCCCGCGCCCGCCGGCCGCCCGGCGTTCGGCGAGCCGTGCCACCGGAGGCAGCAGCCGCAGCGTCATGACCGTCCCGGCCAGCAGCGCGAGCGCGGGCGCCGCCACCAGCAGGGGGTCGATGCCGAGCGTGCCGGTGCCGTCGCCGGTCACGGCCCCGGTGGTCTGGCGGCTCAGCTGCCAGTACGCGACCGCGGCCACCGCCAGCAGCCCGAGGTCGGCGCCCGAGCGGATAGCGGAGGGCAGGGCGCGCGCCCGCCCGACGGCGAGGGACGGGGTCAGCGCGGGCAGCGTCACCGCGAGCGCGCAGCCCAGCGCCACGCCCGCCGCCACCAGCCACACCCCGGCGCGCCCGCCGGCCGGCACGTCCAGGTGCAGCCCGATCCGGGCCAGCGGCCCCCGTCCGGCCAGCAACCGGGTCAGCGGCCCGGCGAGCAGCGGCGCGCAGAGCACCGCGGGGACGGCCAGCAGCAGCGCCTCCAGGGCGGTGAGCCCCGCGATGCGGCGGCGGGAGGCGCCGCGGGCCAGCAACAACCGGGTCTCGCCCGCGCGTTCGGTGCTCAGCAGCCGGGCCACCAGCAGCAGGGCGCAGGCCGCGAGCAGCACCAGCTGGAGGGCGACGATCAGGAGCGTCGAGCGGGACACGAGCAGCGAGCGGTCGACGCGGTCGAGGACGTCAGGCAGGCCGGTGGAGGCGGCGGTGCTGCCGCTGAGCACCGGCTGCTCGCGCATCGCCGCGCTCTCGGCGCGGGCCGCCTCGCGCAGGGCGTCGATCCGGCCGGTCGTCAGCGTCGAGAAGTCGGCCGACGCCATCCAGGCCGACGGCCCGGAGCTCACCGTCCCCTCGGTCAGCACGCCGGGTTCGGCGAGCAGCGGACCGTACGTCGTGAAGTCCACCTGCTTGGTCCCGCGTCCGCCGAGGTCGTCCAGTTCCCAGTACGGCGCGTCCGTCCGGGCGGGCCGGTAGAGACCGGTGACCGTGACGCGTACGTCCGGGCCGTCGAGCCGGTCGGCGACGGTGAGGCGGGCGCCGGGTCCGAGGCCGAGGCGCCGGGCGGCGGCCTGGGGGAGGGCCACCTCGACTCCACTGGCACGCGGGGCGGGCAGCCGTCCGGCCACGAGCCGTACCTGCGTGGGGTCCAGGGACGCGAAGAAGGTCAGATCCGGGTCCCCGGACCGTTCGGCGGGCGGCCGCAGGGAGCGGGGCAGGGCGTACGGTCCCGACCGCTGCAGGGTCCGTACCGTCACCGGCAGCCCGTCGAAGGTCCTGCGGGCCGCGTCCCGTACGGCGGCGTCGGCGGCCGTGCGCCGGCCGGCCGGCACGTCGGCCTTGACGATCAACGCGGTGTCGACGGCGTTGCGGGGGTCCCGTAAGGAATGGCGCAGGGCCGCGTCGCCGATCGCGCCCGAGTAGGCGGCCAGGGTCGCCAGGACGGCCGTGGTCAGCAGGACGGTCAGCAGTGCGGCGGCGAGCAGCAGCCGGTGCGCCCGGGCGCGCAGGGACACGAATCTCGCCGCCGCGCCCCACCCCGTCACCCGGCCCCCCGCCGTGTTCCGTCGTTCCCCCGTTACCCCGATCTCCGGGCGATGCTGTCAGAGGGAACGGGCCGCGGGTAAGCGCTTGTGGGGCGGGCTTGACCGGATCGTGACCGGAATCCGGGGTCGTACGACCGGAATCCGGGCCTCAATCGTGGTCGTAGCCCCCGTAGCCCCCGTAGCCCCCGTAGCCCCCGTAGCCCCCGTAGCCCTTGTTCAGTCGGCGGTGTTCACCATCGAGGCCGCCGCGTACGTCAGGTAGTTCCACAGCGTGTGCTCGTGTTCCTCGGACAGGCCGAGGTCGTCGACGGCGTCCCGCATGTGCTTCAGCCAGGCGTCGTGCGCCGCCCGGTCGACGGTGAAGGGGGCGTGGCGCATCCGCAGCCGCGGATGGCCCCGGTTGTCGCTGTACGTCGTCGGGCCGCCCCAGTACTGCATCAGGAACAGCACCAGGCGCTCCTCGGCCGGGCCCAGGTCCTCCTCGGGGTACATGGGCCGCAGGATCGGGTCCTCGGCGACTCCCTCGTAGAAGCGGTGGACGAGGCGGCGGAAGGTCTCCTCCCCGCCGACCTGCTCGTAGAAGGTCTGCTCCTGAAGCGTGCCGCGCCGAATCTCTGTCACGTCGTCCATGGTCTCAGACGGGTGGACCGAGGACTCAAGGCTTAGGTCCACCCCGGCCGAGGGTGCACAGTGGACGTATGGGAGCGCACGCTCTGGACAAGAAGCTGGACGACCTCGCCGCCGCCGCGCGAGCTGCGCTGGTGCGTGAGATCGACGAGAGCGGGGCGTGGGACGCCGACCCCGTGTGGAGAGAGGCGTTCCAGGCGGTGCCGCGGCACCTGTTCGTGCCGTACTACTACGTCGGCGTCGTGGGCGGCTACGAGCGACGCTGGGGCGAGAGCCCCGACCCGCGCACCCGCGAGCGCTGGCTGCGCGGCGTCTACACCGACACCCCGCTGGCCACCCGCTTGCGCGACGGCGAACTGGTCTCCTCCAGCAGCCAGCCCTCGCTGATGGCGATGATGCTGGCCGACCTGCGGGTGGCGGACGGCGACCGGGTCCTGGAGATCGGCGCGGGCACGGGATACAACGCGGCCCTGCTCGCCCATCGCCTAGGCGACGACAACCTGGTCACCACCGTCGACCTGGAACCGGAGATCACCGAGGCGGCCCGGCAGCACCTGGCCGTCGCCGGCTACCGCCCCGTCGTCGTCACCGGCGACGGAGCGCGCGGGGTGCCCGAACGCGCCCCCTTCGATCGGATCATCGCGACCTGCACACTGCCGTCGATCCCGCCCGCCTGGCTCCCCCAGTGCCGCCCCGGCGCCCGCATCCTCACCCCGCTCGCGACCGGCCTGGTCGCGCTGACGGTGACGGACACCGGGCAGGCGGAGGGGCGGTTCCTGCACACGCCCGCCTACTTCGTGCCGCTGCGCGGCGGTGGGCCCGAGCCGGAGCAGGCCCCGCTGGGCGGGGTTCCGCGCCCGGCCAGGGACCACGAACTGTTCCGGTTCCTGCTCGCCCTGACCCGCGGCAGCCTCGACCCGCAGGAGGCGTACGCGCTGTGGGAGCGCGAGGGACAGCCGCGCCGCGAGCGGTACGGCATCACGGTCAGCGGTGATCGCGAGTGGGCGTGGCTGGACGATCCGGAGGGGCCGTACGCATGGCCCCTCCGGTCCTGAGAACGTGCAGGAACCTATCCGCGCCGGATCGTGATCGTCGTCCACGCGCCGACGTGCACCCGGTCCCCGTCCTGCAACGGCACCGGCACGAAGGGCTGGATCGGTTCTTCCGAGCCGTTGACCGTCGTGCCGTTCGTCGAGTTCTGGTCGACGACCGCCCAGGATCCGTCCGGCTGCTGGACCAGCACCGCGTGCTGGTGCGAGACACCGGGGTCCTCCGGCGGCACCGCCAGGTCGATGTCGGGGGTGTCGCCGGTGGAGTGCCGGCGGCGGCCGATGGTGATCTGGTTGCCGGTCAGGGCGCGCTGCTGCTCGGGCGAGTACGCGGGCAGGTTGAGGCCCGCGGCCTCGGGACCCGAGCGCTGCATCATCGCCATGAAGTAGTCGCGGTCCGGGCCGACGGTCGCCGTCCAGGACGACGGCTGCTGCGGGTAGCCGGGGCCGGGAGCGGGCGGCGCCTGGGTCGCGCCGGGCTGCGGATAGCCGTAGCCGCCTTGTCCACCCGGACCACCGGGACCGCCCTGACCGGGGCCGCCCTGACCGGGACCGCCCTGACCGGGACCGCCCTGACCGGGGCCGCCCGGCGGGGGGAGTACCCAGTCGTCGCCACCGCCGCCGAAGGGCGGGCCGCCCTGCTGCTGCCGGTTCGGGTCCTGCGGGTAGCCGGGACCGGGACGGCCCTGCTGACCGGGCTGCTGGAACGCCTGGGGAGCCTGGGGTCCGCCGGGGCCGCCGTGCTGGGTCGGCCCGGGCGGCGGTGGAACCGGCCGCGACGGGTCGGCACCGAAAGGCCCGGGACCGCCGGGGCCGCCCTGACCACCGGGTCCGCCGTGCTGCGGATAGCCGTAGCCGCCTTGTCCACCCGGACCACCGGGACCGCCAGGGCCACCAGGACCGCCGTAGCCGCCCGGACCACCGGGGCCTTGACCCTGACCGGGACCGGGGCCCTGACCGGGGCCGCCCGGGCCCGGCTGACCGTGGCCGTACTGCGGGCCCGGCGGGATCGGTTCGGCCGGCCGGTTCACCTGCGAGGGGCGTGAGCCCTGGTAGTCGTACGCGTCACCGCCGCCGTACGACGGACCCGGAGGCTGCTGGAAGCGCGCCGCCGGGTTGGGGCCGGGTCCTCCGGGCCCCTGGGGCGCGGCCGGGGTGTACGACGTCGCGGTGTTGGTCAGGAAGTTCCACCGGCACTCCTCGCAGAACGGCGCACCGCCCTCACGGGGCGTGCGGCACTGCGGGCACAGCTCCGGCTCGGGCGCACGGCCGCCGGGCGGACCCGGCTGCGTGCCCGGGCCCTGCGGCGGCGGGAAGCCGTAGCCCCCGCCCGGGGGCGGCGGCGGAGGGGGCGGAGGCACGGCACCCGCCATGCGGTGACCGCAGACCTCGCACCAGTCGTCGGAACCCGACTGGTGTCCGTTCGGGCAGGTCGGCATGTCGGCGCGTCCCCCTCTCCTTCTGTGTCCTACTAGGGTCGTACTGGGCCGTACTGGGTCACTTCTTTACACGAACGGTCTTCGTCGACCGGGTTTCGAGAGTCATCTCGTCGGCCTCCGCGACCTTCGTCTTCAGTCGCACAGTACCTGTCGCGGCATCGACGACGTCCACCACCTTCGCAAGCAGTTTCGCAGTATCGGCGTTGCCGGAGGCACTCGCGAGCTGAACGGCCCTGCCCAGTTTGGCCGTTGCTCCGTCGAAGTCTCCCGATTTGCGAAGATCGAGGCCTTGTTGGATGACCTGTGCCAGTTCGGCCTGGCCGGTGTAGTGGGCGACCTGGGGGTTGATCGACGTGGACGCGACCATGTCGTCGGTCCACACGGCCCGTACGAGACCCTGCGCGCCCACCAGTGGCTGGGTGCCGCCGTCGGGCTGCGGGACGACCAGCGAGACGCGGGCGGCCAGCATCTCCTGACCGACGTTCGCGGCCGGGACCTCGACACAGACGTGGTAGTCACGGGACTCGTCCCCCCAGGAACCGGTGGGGTAGTCCCCCGAGCGCGGGCCGGACTCGGTGCGGCGGTCGGTCAGTTGCTCGACGGTGGGAGCGACCTGCTTGACGAACTTCACCGTGGTGCCCACCGGCGTCCACAGACGCAGGGCGACGTCCGCGACCTCCTTGCCCATGGCCGTCTCCATCATCCGCGTGAAGTCGGCGGCCAGGCCCGCCGGGTCCGCGACGATGTCGGCGGTGCCGAGCAGCGCGGAGGCGATCGCTGTGACTTCTTTCACTTCCCAGTCGGTGCCCACTCCGCGCGCGTCACAGGTGAAGCGGCCGGCGCAGGCGTCCAGGGAGGCCTTCAGGTCCTCGTGCGACTCGTGTTCGTTGCGGCCGTCGGTGAGCAGGATGCCGTGGCGGATGACGACGTCCTCGGAGGACAGCAGCCGGTCCGCGAGACGCAGCCAGGTGCCGATGGCCGTACCGCCGCCGGCGCTGAGCCTGCGCAGCGCCTGTTTGGCCTGGTCGCGGGTGGTGGCGTCGGCGACCGCGAGCCGACCGGCGCCGGGATAGACCTCCTTGGCCACATGCGTGCCGCCGATCACCGCGAAGTGCACGCCGTCGCGCAGGGTGTCGATGGCGGCGGCCGTGGCGTCCCGGGCGTTGCGCATCTTGGTCGGCGGGTAGTCCATCGAGCCCGAACAGTCGACCATGATCGCCACGGCCGCCGACGGGCCCTCGCCGGGCGAGTACAGGTGGGGCGCCCCGACGGCGCTTCCGATCGTGCCGCCGCCGCTCGCGGTCACCGTGACGATCGCGTTGACCTCGCGGGCACCCTCCGGGAGGTACTCGTTCTGGTACACGTCCACCGAGAACTGCGGCACGTTCGACTTCGAGAAATTGGCCATGCCTACTCTCATCCCCCTCGAATCCCGCCGAGGCGGGGCGATGACGTGGACGGGACCGGTCCCCTCCGGCCCGCCCGAAACTTCCCCGTCTGCGGCCCTCAGGCCGATCCTGCCCCCTGCGGCGGGGCCGGGAACGGCACGACGGCCACTGTTACGTTGTCGTGGCCCCCGCCGTCCAGGGCGTGGCCGACCAGCACGCGGGCGCTGTGCAGGGGCCGCACGGCGGCGTCCAGCGGCAGGACCTCGGCCATCTCCTCGGCGGCCTCCGCGTAGTTCCACAGGCCGTCGGTGCACACCAGGACCACCCCAGGCCGGTCCGGCTTGAAGGAAGCGGTGTGCGGTTCCAGTTCGTAGGCGTCCGCGCCGAGCCAGCCGGTGATCGCGTGGGCGCGCTCGTCGGCGTACGCCTCCGCCTCGTTCATCAGGCCCGCGGCGACCATCTGCGCGGCCCACGAGTCGTCCTCGGTGAGCCGGGCCGGGGGGGCGCTGCGGTCCACCGGCACCCAGTAGGCGCGGCTGTCGCCGATCCAGCCGACGACCAGCAGCCCGGACGTCACCACCGCGCCGACGAGGGTGCAGGCGGGGGCGTTCTGGTGCGGGGCGTGCTCGCGGGCCGTGGCGGGCTCCTCGGCCAGCGCGTTGACCGCCTGCGAGGCGGCGATGATCGCGTCGTGCATGGCCTGCTGCGGGTGCGTGCCGTGGGGCAGTGCGGCCAGCAGGGTCTCGGTCGCCGCGCGGGACGCGGCCAGCGAGGCGTCGTCGGGGCGGGTCGCCGAGGACACGCCGTCGCAGACGATCGCGACGACCGCGGCCGAGCCGTCGGGCAGCGCGGCACAGCCGAGGCCGAACGCGTCCTCGTTGCGGTGGTGCCGCAGACCGCGGTCACTCACGGCGGCCACCGGGCCGATGTCCTGTTCCATGTGGTCGCGCTCCCGTGGCTGGGCATGCCCGCAGTTCTCGCAGTACCCGTCGCTGTCGACCCGGCCCGCCCGGCACGCCACGCACACCTTGACGCCCTCGGGCGGGGTGGACACATCGGCGGTCACGCGCGGGTCCGGCGCCTGCAACGGATACTCGTCGGGCTCCGGCGCCCGGTCGAACCGTACCCCCGAGGCGGGGGACACGGGGGAACCGGCGAAGGGCGGCTGCGGTGGGCCCGCGAGCGGCGGCCGCGCTGGCACGGCGGGCGCGCCGTCCGGCGGGGGCGGCGTGGCACCGTTCATGGCGATGGTCGGGTGGTCGCCCGGCGGCGCCGGTACGGCGGACAGGTCGTATCCGCACGCACCGCAGAAGCGGTCACCCGACTCGAGGGGCTCCTCGCAGCTCGGACACCTCGACAGGGCGGTCTGCTGGGGCATCTGCGACATCAACTACACCCATGTCCGGGGGCGGTAACGGTTGGCACGTTCCACCAGGTCGATCCTCTCCTCGCCGCCCGACGCCAGCCGGGCCAGCGTGCGGTACGAACGCTCCAGGCCGAAGCGCAGACCCCGTTCGTCCAGGCCACTGCCGAGCAGTACCCGCCCCCCGGCGGCAGGGGGAGGGGCGGAACCCTGGCCACCGGAGAGTATCCAGTCCAGGGCACTGCCGAAGACCTCCGCGGACAACTGCTCACGCCGCGCGGGATCCAGGCCGTACGCCTCCAGGGCCTCGACCTGTCCGGCCGCAGCCGTCAGATCGTCCAGGAAGAGTACGTCGGATGCGACCGCTGTGCGCTGCCGCAGCCGTGCCCGTACGGCCGCCACGCGCGCGGCCGTGTAGTGGATGGACGACTCCGGCACCGACTCCAGCGTCCTGACGGCACCCTGCCGGTCGCCGGTGGCGAGCTGGACGCGGGCCAGGCCGAAGGCGGCGCTCACGTAGCTGGGGTCGGTCGACCAGACGAGGCGGTAGTACTCGGCGGCGTTGTCGAGCTGCCCGAGCACCTCCGCGCACAGGCCGAGGGCCAGCTTGGGGGCGATCTCGCCGGGGAAGGCGTCGTAGATCGCGTCGAAACCCAGCGCGGCGGCCTCGTGGTCGCGGGCGACGAGCGCCGCGACACTCCGGTACCAGACGACCCGCCAGTCGTCGGGCCGCTCCGTCTCCAGCTCCAGCAGGGCCTGGTGCGCGGTGTGCGCGTCGCCGTTCTCCAGCCAGGCCCGGATCTGCCGCAGCCGGGTCTCGGTCGACCGGGCCGGAGCGGCGGCGACCGCCCCCAGCAGCTCGGCCGGCGCGGTGGTCATCAGACCGGCGAGGAACCCGGCGTTGGGGTCGGACGGATCGACGTGCGGCACCGGCAGGGCGAGCGCGCCGACGGCGGCGTCGGCCGGCTTGACCAGGCCGGGAGCGACGGCCGCCGCGTTGCCGGAGGGGAGGGGAGGGGCGGCGGCGGGCAGCAGGGCGGTGGCGGAGGAACGCCGCCGCCGGGTGGGCACGGGCCGTGCCCCCAACCGCGACACCTCGCCGTCCAGCTTCGGGAACAACTCCGCGTCGGTGACCCGCACTTCGGGCCCGAACAGCGTCGACAGGGCAGGCCGGGCCCGCCCCGACTGCAGCGAGACGACCTCGCGCAGGACGCCCGTCAGCTGCTCCGCCATCTCCTGCGCGGAGGCGAACCTACGGGCCGGATCCGGGTCGGTGGCGCGGACCAGCAGCCGGTAGAAGGACTCGTACTGGCGGAAGACCTCGATGTTGTCGGGGTCGGGCAGGGAGTCCACGAAGACGTTCGTGTAGCCCTGGAAGTCGAAGGTGAGGACGGC
The DNA here is from genome assembly GCF_055578365.1 of Streptomyces sp. NPDC033131. NCBI lineage: Bacteria > Bacillati > Actinomycetota > Actinomycetes > Kitasatosporales > Streptomycetaceae > Streptomyces > Streptomyces sp. NPDC033131. The sequence continues at coordinate 48,567 of NZ_JBVIPA010000003.1, read as the reverse complement.
GAGGGTGCGGGCGACCGTGTACAGGTCGGACGCCACGGACGGGCCGATCTCCGCGACCTCGGGCGCCTGGTAGCCCACCGTGCCGTAGATGGCCGACTCGTCGTCGTCCATCCTGCGCACCGCGCCCATGTCGATCAGCTTGAGCTGGTCCTCGGTCTGGATCGCGTTGTCGACCTTGAAGTCGCAGTACAGCAGGTTGCGGCTGTGCAGGTGCCCGAGGGCCTCGAGGGCCTCGATGCCGTACGCGCACGCCTGCTCCACCGGCAGCGGGTCCCGCTTGCCCTGGGGCGTGCGGCGGGCGTTGGCGATCTCCTTGAGGGACTTGCCGCCGACGTACTCCATGACGATGTACCCGTCCAGCGAACCCGTCCGCTGGTCGAGGTGTTCGACGAAGTTGTAGATCCGCACGATGTTGGCGTGCTCGATCTCCGCGAGGAAGCGCCGCTCGGAGATCGCGGCCTCCATCGCGTCCTGGTCGCCGGTGTCGAGCAGGCCCTTGAGGACGACCCAGCGGTCGGAGACAGCGCGGTCCACGGCGAGGTAGACCCAGCCGAGCCCGCCGTGCGCCAGACAGCCCGCGACCTCGTACTGGCCGTGCACGACGTCGGCGGCCTTCAGCTTCGGGACGAAGGAGTACGGGTGGCCGCACTTCGTGCAGAACCCCTCCGTGCGCCCCGGCGTCTCGCCGCGCGAGCGCCCCACCGGCGCCCCGCAGTCGGAACGCGAGCAGAACCGCTTGCGCTCGGGCACCTCGGGGTTGTCCAGGACCATCGCGCGCGGGTCGGGCCGGGGCACGCCCGGCACCTCGACCAGTCCCGCGCCGAGCCGGCCCCGGGAGGAGGACGCGGTGCCGGAGCCGGAGCTGCGCACCGACACCGAGCGGCCCGTGGACGGGCCGGACACCGAGCGTGAGAGCCGGCCCGACACCGAGCGCCGTGACTTCGCCGACTGCGACGACGTACGCGTACTGGCGCGGCTGCCGGAGCGGGAACTGCCGCTGCCGGTGGAGCCCCTGGAGCCCCGGCCGCCGGCGGTGATCCCGGTCGGCGGCGAGCCGACCATGCCGGTCCTGGAGACGACCGGGGCGAGACCGCACGTGTCGCAGTACAGCTCGCCGCCGCCGACGTCCTCGTACGCCCCCTCGCAGCCGGGCCGCTGGCAGGGCTGTTGTGCCTGACTCATGACGACGCCGCCCCCCTTCTGTCGCTCATGTTCCGGGCCCTCTACGGTCCTGTGGCCCGCCCGTCTCCGGCACCCGCGGGGCGGCGAGCAGTTCGGCGGCCGCGTGCTGGTAGCGCAGGACGGCCTGTTCGGCGACCCGCAGGTCGCAGGGTGCGCTCCACAGCATGCGGCGGGCCGCGTCGTACCGCTCCACCAGGAGCGAGTCCTCCGCGAGGCCGTGCCGGGCGACCTTCGCCTTGTACGCGTCGAGGCGCCCGCGCAGCTCCGCGCGCACCGCCAGGGGCGCGGTGACCGCGCTCAACGACTCCCGGGCCCGCAGCAGTTCGTCCTCCGCCTTCTGCTCCAGGGACTCCAGGAGCGGGGACAGGCGGTGCCACTGGGCGTGCCTGCGGTACTCGGCGGCCGTCGCCAGCTGCTCCTGCAGCACGGTCGGCGGGCCGCCGACCACCGGCACCTCCGTCGCGGCGATCTTCGCCAGGACCTCGCCGCGCGCGATGCGGGCCTCGGCGAGGGTGCGGTCCGCGCGCGAGAGGAGGTCCCGCAGCTTGACCAGCCGGGCCTCCGCGTCCTGCCGGACCGTCAGCACGGCGTCGATCTCCCGGCGCACGTCCTCCAGGGCGCGCGCCTCACGGTCGTACACCGTGGTGTCGGGCTTGCCGCCGCCGGGTGCCGAACTGCCCGGCGTGGGGACCCAGAACGCCAGCGGGTCGGAGACGACCTGCTCGCGGAGCGTCGTCAGCGTGCGCGTGATGCGCTCCAGGTCGTCGCCCGCATGATGCTCGCCGGGGCGGACCCCGACGGAGTGCGCGAGCCGTCGGGTGCGCTGGAGTTCCGCGGCCAGGAGATCGATACGGGCGGGCAGCGCCGACCAGACGGCGTCGGCGGCGACGACCATGTCCAGCGAGGTCGCGTACAGCTCGTTCATCCGGTCCACGAGCGTGACCAGCGAGAAGCGCTCGCTGAGCTTGCTCGGACCGCCGTGCAGGGTCGGCGCGTTGGCGGTCGCCGTGGCGGATCCGGCGACCGTGACGGACTCGCCGCGCAGCAGCTCGGTCAGCTCCAGCAGGTCCTCGCGGCTGGACCAGCGGCGCCGGGCGCGGATGTCACGGGCGGAACGCAACGCGTCGCTGTAGGCGTCGAAATACGCCCACAGCAGGCTGATCGACGCCTCCGCGGCCTGCCAGCGCTCCTTGGTCAGACCGGTGAGCTCGGCGCCTTCGAGGAGTCTGCGGCCCGCGTGGTCCTGCAGGGCGAGGAGCGAGGTCTCGATGGCCTCGTGCTCCGCGCCGAGCCGCGCCAGCGCACGGTCCACCTCGTCCCGGTCCATCACCGGCCCGGCGGGGTCCGTGACGCCCATCGATCACCTCTCGCTGCGTCGTGTTTCGTGTCAGTCGTCTGAAAGGGTCCGTAGGGGCGGGCTGTTGACGACCACGGTCGATGGCGCGTCAGCTCGTGCGCAGGTACTGCGGTGCGGGCGGTTCCGACGTCGAGGGGTCCTTCCCCAGTGTCGCCGAAAGCCACCTGTCGTACGACGCCTGCCAGCCGTTCGCGGTGTCCTTGCGGTAGTCCACCAGAACCTGGTTGACCCGGCGTACCAGATCGTCGGCGTCCTTCTTCATCGCCACGCCGTAGTACTCGGTGGTGAAGGGCTCGCCCTTCAGCATGACCGTCGGGTCCTGGGCGGCCTGGCTCGCGGCGAGCGCGCCGTCGGTCACCACGGCGTCCACCTCCCCGAGTTGGAGCCGCACCAGGCAGTCGAGCTGGTTGGGAACGGTGGTCCTCAGGTCGGCGGAGGAGACGAGGTCACCCGCCTGCTGGTCGTTGACCAGCTTGCCGTTGGCGGTGGAGCCCTTCGCCGTGCAGATCCGCTGCTTGGCGAGTGAGCCGTCGTACCCGGTGATCTTCGAGGACTTGGGGGCCAGCACCTGCTGGCCGGTCTTGAAGTAGGGCGCGGAGAAGGCGACGTCGGACAGGCGTTTGCAGTTGATCGTCATCGTCCGGACGATCATGTCGACCCGGCCGTCCTTGATCGCCGGGATGCGCTGGTCGGTGGGGATCGCCTTGAACTGGACCGCGTTCGGGTCACCGAGTATGTCCTGGGCGATGCGGTGGACCAGGTCGATGTCGAAGCCCTCGAGGGCCGCGTCCTGGCCGCTGTTGGGGTCGCGGTAGCCCCAGCGGTAGCTGTTCTGGTCGACGCCGACGATCAGCTTGCGCTTCTCGCCCGTGCGGTTCTTGATCTCCTCTATGGTGCTGCCGTCCGCGTTCGACGGGGACAGCGTCTGCTTCTCCGGGGCCTTCGCCACCTCGGCCGTGGGGCAGCCCTCTTCGGCACGGACCTGGCTGCCGTACGTCAGGCCGGTGCCGCTCGTGCCCGTGCTGCCGTCGCCGTCCGACCGGATCAGCGGCAGCAGCATCACGAACGTCACCGCCAGGGCGCAGACGACCGCCATCGCGCCCACACCGCCCCAGCCCTTCAGGCCGGTCCTCAGCCGTCGCCCTCGCGCCCACCGCCGCATCGTCACGCCCCCTTTCACCGGTACTCCGACAGCCTGCGGCCGATGCCGAGCACCGCGCCGGCCGCGCCCAGGACCGCGAGGACGGCCGCGCCCACCGTCAGTCCGGTCATCGCGTCCACGCCGTCACCGGCCGCCTGCTCGAACTCGGCGTTCTCGTGGGCGATCGCCTTGGCGAGGTTCGCGTCGACGCTGTCGAAGCACTCGCCGGTCGCGCCCTTGGCGCCGATCACCCGCTCCAGCGCCGCCTGGTAGTTGCCGTTCTCGTCCTGGGCGCGGGCCGCGGTGTGGCGCTTCTTCCACTCGGTCATGTTGCCGACGGCCGTGGTGACCGGCTGCTCGCCCGTCTTGTCGTCGGCGAGCTTCCCGGCCTCGGTGAGGCGCTTGGCGAGGGTGTTCATCTCCGCGCCGAAGTTGTGGTCGTAGGCGTCGTACGTCTTGCCGCCGACCTCGACGGTCTCGGCGCCGCGGGCCACCAGGGTCAGGTTCTCGCTGCCGCGGGCCTTCAGGGAGGCGATGCGGGCGTCGTGCAGGACGTTCAGCGAGCGCACGCCGTGATCGTAGGAGTCGTCGAGGGCCGCGCGGGCGACGCTGTGGCCGACGACCAGCCAGAGCAGGACCACGGTGGCGGTGGCGGTGGCGGCGACCAGGCCGTGGTTCAGGACGCGGTTCGTGCGCCGGTAGCTGCGGTGCTGGGCCCAGGCGAGCGCGGCCAGCGCGAGGACGCCGAGGCCGATCGCCGCCCAGGGGTAGGGCGTGGCGTCCGCGTAGTCGGCGCGCAGCCGCTGGTTCTCCTTCTTGTAGAGATCCTCGGCCGCCGGGAGCATCTGCTGCTGCATCTTCTCGTTGGCGTACCGCAGATAGGCGCCGCCGACCGGGAAGCCCTGGCGGTTGTACGTCCGCGCCCGCTCGACCAGGCCCTTGTACTCCGGCAGCAGCCGGTTCAGCTTGGTCACGGTCGCCGCGGCCGGTGAGTCGGGGTCGGAGTTCGCGGCGGCCTGGACCAGGCCCTCGGCGGCGGCGTCGATGTCCTTCTCGTACGTGTCGCGAGTGGCGGCCGTCTCCTGGCCGCCGGCCAGGAAGCCGCTGGAGGCGGCGGTGTTGGCGTCGGCGAGCGAGCGGTAGATGTCGGCCGCGGCCGAGCTGAGCGGCTGGCTCTTGTTCAGCACGTCGTCGGCGGCGGTCGACCGGTCGGCCATCTGGCCCGCGGTGACGGCGCCGAACGCGACGACGAGCAGGGCGAGGACGGCGCCGATGATGCGCAGCCGGCCGGGCTCGGTGGTGGCGGCGGCCCGCAGCCGGTCGACGCCCTCCGCGAAGGCGGTACGCCGGGGCTGCTCGGGCGGGGAGGGAGGAACGGGCCGGCCCGTGTTTCCGTACAGGGCGGGAACGCCGCGCTGCGCGGACGGCACCGGCCCGCCCGGCTGCGGCGGAACCACCGGCAGTGTGGGCACACCGGAACCCGGTGGTGGCGCCGTGCTGCTTTTCGGCGGGTGTGTCACTGTTGACCTCCCCCATGGTCATCCGTCGCGGCAAGTATCGCTGCCGGGACCGACATCCGCACCGGCCTTGGCTGGATCTTGATCGGATCGCAGCGTGGGCCTCCGGCGGTGCGGCCGCGTGCCGCACCACCCCCTGCCCATGAATACGCCGGCGGAATCGGTTCGGTTCCCTCGTGGGGCGCCCGCGTACCGTCGGCGCATGGGTGGTGCGCGGGTGGTACTGGTCGGCGGGACGTCGCACGTGGGCAAGTCCACCGTTGCCCGGTTACTGGCATTCCGGCTCGGTTTCGAGCATGTCCCGACGGACGGCCTGGCACGGCATCCGGGACGGCCCTGGCGGACACCGGGACGGGAGGTCCCGGCCCACGTCGCCGACCACTACTCCTCCCTCACGGTCGACGAGCTGATCGCGTCGGTTCTCGGCCACTACGAGAAGCTGTGGCCGCTCGTGGAGGAGCTGATCCGGACCCGCGCCGCGGACAGCACCCCCGGCGCGGGCCTGGTGCTCGAAGGCTCTGCCCTCTGGCCCGCCCTCGTCGCGCGGCTGGAGGCCCCGAACACGGCTGCCGTGTGGCTCACCGCGGACGAGGCCGTCCTCCGCACACGCGTGCACGCGTCCGGTGGCCACGACGAGGCGAGCGCGTCGGAACGCCTGCTGATGGACAGGTTCCTGGCGCGGACGCTCCGCTGTCAGGCGCTCATGGTGGCGGCGGTGGACGACCTGGGCCTGACGCGCCTCGACGTCGGCGACGGTACGCCCGTCGCCGACCTGGTCGACGCAGTGCTCGCGACCGTAGGGGCTCAGGCCTCGAAGTAGGCGCGCACCCGGGCCTGCACCTCCGTGGGTGACCCCACCCGGTCCAGGCCCAGCAGGGCCGCGCCCAGTACCGGACTCGCCGTCACCACCTGGGGTACGGCCTTGGGGGCGCGGGCGGCCAGCAGGTCACGTACGCCGTCGTCCAGTTGGGGATGGCGGGCGGCCAGGACACCGCCGCCGAGCAGCACCGGTGTCTCCTCCTCCAGCAGGTCGAGCCGGGTCAGTGTCACCGTGGCCATGGTCACCACCTCGTCGGCCAGACGGTCGACGAGGCCTCGGGCCGCGGCGTCGCCGGAGGCGGCCGTGGCGAACAGGACCGGTGTCAGTTCGTGGCGGCGGGCCGGGGCGATGTGCCCCAGGTGGAGCGCCTCGACGAGGGCGTACACGCGGGGCAGGCCGAAGTGGGCCGGGAGGGTGTGCGCGAGGGCCGTGGCGGGCCCCCGGCCGTCCTCCGCGCGGGAGGCGTGCCACAGGGCCTCCTCGGCGAGGCCCCAGCCGCCGCCCCAGTCGCCGGAGACGCGGCCCAGCGCGGGGAAGCGGGCGGTGCGGCCGTCGGGGCGCATGCCGACGCAGTTGATGCCGGCGCCGCAGACGACGGCGACCCCGCGCGGCTCGGAGACGCCCGCGCGCAGCACGGCGAACGTGTCGTTGCGGACCTGCGTACTCGCTCCCCACGCGCGCGCGTGCAGCGCGGCCGCCAACTGTTCCTCCTCGACGGGGAAGTCGGCGTTGGCCAGGCACGCGGAGACGTGGTCGACCGCCTCGACGCCGGCGGTGGTGAACGCGCGCGTCACCGCCTCCGCCACCTTGTCCACCGCCGCCTCCACGCCCACCACGGGCGGCCGGAACCCGCCGCCGCGGGCCGTGGCGAGGACGGTCCCGTCGGCCGCCACGACCGCGACGTCGGTCTTGCTGTTGCCCGCGTCGACGGCGAGGACACTTGCGGTCAGGCCCACGCGAGATGCTCCCGGTTGTGTGCGATCAGCTGGTCGGTCAGGGTCTCGGCGTACGCGTACTGGCCGACGAGGGGATGGGCGAGCAGCGCCCTGAACACCCGGTCGCGGCCACCCCGCAGGGCGGCTTCCAGGGCCAGGTCCTCGTACGCCGTCACCTGTGCCATCAGGCCCGCGTAGAGCGGGTCGACGGCCGGCACGGGCAAAGGCGTCGCACCCTTGTGGCCGACCGCCGCCTGCACCTCGATGACGGCGTCGTCCGGGAGGAACGGCAGCGTGCCCCGGTTGTACGTGTTCACCACCTGGTAGGGGCCGCCTCCCGCGCCGAGCAGTCCGGCCGCCAGGTCGACGGCGGCCTCCGAGTAGTAGGCGCCGCCCCGCTTGGCGAGGAGCTCCGGTTTCTCGTCCAGGGCCGGGTCGGCGTACATCTCCAGCAGCTGCCGCTCCATGGCGGCCACTTCGGCCGCCCGGGACGGCTTGGTGCGCAGTTCCCGTACGACCTCGTCGTGCGCGTAGAAGTAGCGCAGGTAGTACGACGGGACCACGCCGAGGCGGTCCAGGAGCGGGCGGGGCAGGTGCAGGTCGGCGGCGATCGGGTCGCCGTACTCCGACAGCAGTCCGGGCAGGACGTCCTCGCCCTCCGGGCCGCCCAGGCGTACGCCCGTCTCCCAGGTGAGGTGGTTCAGGCCCACGTGGTCCAGGTGGACCTCGCCGGGCGTGACCCCGAGCAGGCCGGCGAACTTCCGCTGGAAGCCGATCGCCACGTTGCACAGGCCGACCGCCTTGTGGCCGGCCCGGAGCAGGGCGCGGGTCACGATGCCGACCGGGTTGGTGAAGTCGATGATCCAGGCGTCGGGGTTCGTACGGCGGACCCGTTCCGCGATGTCGAGAACCACCGGGACCGTGCGGAGCGCCTTGGCGAGGCCGCCCGCGCCGGTCGTCTCCTGGCCGACGCACCCGCACTCCAGGGGCCACGTCTCGTCCTGCTGCCGGGCGGCCTGGCCTCCGACACGCAGTTGAAGCAGCACGGCGTCGGCGCCGTCGACGCCCGCGTCGAGGTCGGAGGTCGTCACGATCCGGCCTTTGTGGCCCTGCCGGGCGAAGATACGGCGGGCCAGACCGCCCACCAGCTCCAGACGGTCCGCCGCCGGGTCCACCAGGACCAGTTCCTCGATGGGCAGGGTGTCCCGCAGACGGGCGAAGCCGTCGACGAGTTCGGGCGTGTAGGTCGAGCCTCCGCCGACCACGGTGAGTTTCATGTCTGGGTCAACCCTTTACTCCGGTGAGCGTGACGCCCTCGACGAACGCCTTCTGGGCGAAGAAGAACACGAGGATCACGGGGGCCATGACCAGGACGGTCGCGGCCATGGTGAGGTTCCAGTCCGTGTGATGCGCTCCCTTGAACGACTCCAGGCCGTAACTCAGTGTCCAGGCGCCCGGGTTCTCGGACGCGTAGATCTGGGGGCCGAAGTAGTCGTTCCAGGCGTAGAAGAACTGGAAGAGGGCGACCGCGGCGATGCCCGGCCTGGCCATCGGCAGGACGACCTTCAGCAGCGTGCGCAGTTCCCCGCAGCCGTCGACCTTCGCCGCGTCCAGGTACTCGTTCGGGATGGTCGTCAGGAACTGCCGGAGCAGGAAGATGGAGAACGCGTCACCGAACGCCATCGGGATGATCAGCGGCCACAGCGTGCCCGACAGGTCGAGCTGCTTCGCCCAGAACAGGTACATCGGGATGACGACCACCTGGGGCGGCAGCATCATCATCGAGATCACCAGCATCAGGGACAGATTGCGGCCCCGGAAGCGGAACTTGGCGAGCGCGTACGCCACGGGGACCGACGACACCACGGTGAGGACGGTGCCCGCGCAGGCGTACAGCAGGGTGTTCTTCCACCAGGTCAGGAAGCCGGGCGTGTCGAAGACCTTGGCGTAGTTGCCCCATTCCCAGGTGTGCGGGATCAGATCGCGGCTGAGGGCCTGGGAGTCGCTCATCAGCGAGGTCAGGAAGACGAACACGAAGGGGAGGGTGAAGAAGAGGGCCGCGGCGACGCCGAAGGAGTGGACCGCGACCCATTCGAGTGCGGACCTGCGGCGGGCCGTGCGCTCGGCGGGCGAGGGCGGGGCCTTCGGCTCCACGGGCCTGTCGAGTACCTGGGTCATGGTCAGTCACCTGCCTGGATGAGACCGCCCCGGCGCCGCATCAGCAGCGCGGTGAACGCCATCGACAGCGCGAAGAGCACCAGGGCCACCACACAGGCGGAGCCGTAGTCGAAGCGCTGGAAGCCGAGGTTGTAGACGAGCTGGGGGAGGGTGAGCGTCGACTTGTCCGGGTAGCCGGGCTCGAACTGGGTGCCGGCGCCCTGGATCACGCCCGAGGCGACCTTTCCGGCGATGAGCGGCTGCGCGTAGTACTGCATCGCCTGGATGACCCCGGTGACCACGGCGAACATCACGATCGGCGAGATGTTCGGCAGGGTGACGAACCGGAACCGCTGCCAGGCCGACGCGCCGTCCAGCTCGGCGGCCTCGTACTGCTCCCGCGGTACGTCGAGCAGCGCGGCCATGAAGATGACCATCAGGTCGCCGATGCCCCACAGGGCGAGCAGGGTGAGGGCCGGCTTGGACCAGGTGGGGTCGTTGAACCAGCCGGGGGCCGGGAGACCGATGCCTTCGAGGATCGAGTTGACCGGTCCGGTGCCGGGGTTGAGCAGGAAGGCGAAGGCCATGGTGGCGGCCACCGGCGGGGCCAGGTAGGGCAGGTAGAAGAGGGTGCGGAAGACGCCCGTGCCCGTCCTGATCTTCGTGATCAGCAGGCCGACGCCGAGACCGAAGGCGACCCGGAGGGTGACCATGATCAGGACGAGCCACAGGGTGTTGCGCAGGGCGGGCCAGAAGAGGGGATAGTGCTCGAAGACGTACGTCCAGTTCTTCGTTCCGCTCCAGGTCGGCGGCTTGAAGCCGTCGTAGTGCATGAACGAGAAGTAGACCGTCGAGATCAGCGGGTACGCGAAGAAGACCGCGAAGCCGATCAGCCAGGGCGACATGAATGCCGCGGTGCGCAGTGCTTGTCTGCGCTGCTTCGCGGCGAGGGCGGGCGGGCGGCGCTCGGCCGCCGGGGTGAGCGCGCTCATCACTTGGCCTGTGCGATGTCCGTGTCGATCTGCTCGGCCGTGTCGGCGAGACCCGCCTTGAGGTCCTTGACCTTTCCGCTCTCGTACTCGTACCCGAAGTTCTGGATCGTCGTGAGGTACACCCCGCCGTTGACGGAGGCCGGGGACGTCGAGGAGTTCGGGTTCGCGGCGATGTCCAGGAACGTCTTGAAGCGCGGGTCGTACGTCAGGTCCGGCGACCTCAGGGCCGCCAGCGTGGACGGCACGTTGTGGATGGCGTTGGAGAAGGCCACCACCGCGTCCGTGTCCGTGGTGATGTACTTGACCAGCTCCCAGGCCGCGTTCTGCTTCGTGCTGGTGGCGGCGATCCCGGCGATGGTGCCGGTGATGTAGCCCTTGCCGTACTGGTCGGCCTGGTCGTCGGGGACGGGCAGCGGGGCAACGCCGATCTCGAAGTCCGGCTTCGCGTCCAGGGCCATGCCCAGGCGCCACTCTCCGTCGAGCTGCATGGCGACCTGGCCGGTCTGGAAGGGGTGCTTGGGGCCCCACTCGTCACCGAGGGTGGAGCGGTACTTCTCCAGCCGCTGGTAGCCGCCGAGTTCGTCGACGAGCCTCTTCTGGAGGGTGAATCCGGCCTCGAAGGCGGGATCCCCGGCGAGGTCCGACTTGCCGTTGGAGTCGAAGTACGTGGGGGAGAACTGCCCGAGATAGTGCTCGGTCGTCGTCTCCCAGCCGTGGTAGTTCGGCATGAATCCGAGCTGCTTGTAGCTGTCGCCGTCGTCGATCGTCAGCTTCTTGGCGGCGGCCTCGAACTCGGACCAGGTCTTCGGCGGGCTGTCGATGCCCGCCTTCTCGAAGGCGGTCTTGTTGTAGTAGAGGCCGTAGGCGTCACCCAGCAGCGGGACACTGCACCGGTTCCCGTCGAACTGGGTGTACTCGTTCATCGCCTTCGGGAAGGTCTTCTCCGGGTCGATTCCCGACTTCTCGAAGAGGGGGTTGAGGTCGACCAGCGCGCCCGAGGAACAGAACTTGCCCACGTTGTTGGTGGTGAACGACGAGATCACGTCGGGCGCCTTGGCGCCGCCCGTCCTGAGCGCCTGGTTCATCTTGTCGTCGGTCATGTTGCCGACGACGTTGACGTGGATGGTGGGGTGCGTCTTCTCGAAGCCGGCGACCAGTGACTTCACGGCCTTCACCTCGGCGGGCGCGCTCCAGGCGTGCCAGAAGTTGAGGGTCGTCTCCTTGCCGGCGTCGTCGCTCGCGTCGGAGCCGGACTGGCCGGTACAGGAAGTGGCGAGGAGGGCCACGGAGGCGGCGGCAGCGAGCGCGACTTTTCTTGACATTCCGGGCATGACGGGGTCTCCCTAGGGCAGGGCGGGGGCAGCGGTGGTGGGTGTGCGAGCGTGCGGGGCTCTTGGTGAGGAGGCTGGGAACTCAGCGCGAGGTGTCGAAGACCTCGTCGCGGGTGGCGGCGAGCGCGCTCTCCAGCGCGCCGCGCAGGACGGGGTGTTCCTGGACGTCGCCGACGACGAGCCGGGGCCGGGTCGCGGCCAGCTCCTCCAGTTCGGCCTGGACGAGAGCGCGCAGCGGTTCCCCGCCACAGGTGAGCGAGGCGCCGCTGAGGACGACGAGTTCGGGGTCGAGGACGGAGACGAGGGAGGCGAGACCGGTGGCGAGGTGCGTCGCGTACGCCTCCAGCAGCCGCCGGTGCGGACCGTCGTCGGCTTCGGCGGCGCGGGCGACGAGGGCGGCGGCGACCTCGGCGTACGGGCCCGACGGGATGTTCCTGACGCCGAGCCGGCGGGCCAGCTTGGGGATCGCCTGCGAGCCGGCCAGCTCCTGGTAGCCGCCGCTGCCGGCCTTGCTGACCTGCCGGACCAGGGGGGTGCCCGGCACCGGGAGGAAGCCGACCTCGCCGGCGCCGCCGGTCCAGCCGCGGTGCAGCCGGCCGCCGAGGACCAGGGCGGCGCCGAGGCCCCCCTCGTTCCACAGCAGGACGAAGTCGCCGTGCCCGCGGGCCGCGCCGAGCCGCTGCTCGGCCACCGCCACGAGGTTCACGTCGTTCTCGTACTCGACCGGCATGGGCAGGGCGGCGGCGAGTTCGTCGAGCAGCGTGGGGGAGTGCCAGCCGGGCAGGTGGGAGGCGTAGCGCAGGCGGCCGGTGTTGGGGTCGAAGGCACCGGGGGTGCCGATGACGAGCCGGTGCACGTCGTCACGGGCGAGGCCGGCCGCCTTGACCGCGCCGTCCAGGGCGTCGCCGACCTGTCGCACGACGGGCTGCGTGGGACGCCGCCCCGGGGTCGGCAGCTCGTACGTCCCCACCGTGCGGCCGGTGATGTCGGCGACGGCGGCACGGACGCGCTCGGGGGTGACGTCGAGTCCGGCGGCGTACGCGGCGGCCGCGTTGACCTCGTACAGCTGGGCGTTGGGCCCCGGGCGGCCCTCGCTGGTGCCGGTCGCGAGGACCAGCCCGGACGCCTCCAGGCGGGCCAGGAGCTGGGACGCGGTCGGCTTCGACAGGCCGGTGAGCTTGCCGATCCGGGTGCGGGACAGCGGCCCGTGCTCCAGGAGGAGGTCCAGGGCGGCGCGGTCGTTCATGGCGCGCAGGACGCGCGGGGTGCCCGGCGTACCGGCGGTTCCTGCCATGGGGTCGACACCTGCCTCTCGGCTGTCCAGGTTCCCAGTGATCAGGCCGGGAAGTCCATCTCGGCGTGATTGTTAGGAAGGTTTCCTGTCTGGTGGTCTGGACCATAGAACTGGCGTGAAGCAGTCGTCAAGAGACCGACGCCGAGGCAACACAGTCGTTACCTGCCGGGGCGACAAGGGGGTGAGGGCAGCCGGGCATGGCCGGAACGCGACAAGCGAGAGGGGGCGCCCGGAAGAATCCGGGCGCCCCCTCTCGTACGTCTCCTACTTCGTCACACTCGGCGGCGTCAGCGGCGTGGCCGCCTGCGCCTGCGGTGACGCCGTGTTGGAGTACGCCGACGGGGCCGCCATGCCGGCCGTCGGATCCGCGTCCGGATCCGTGTCCGCGGGGAGGGCGGGGCCGCCGACGATCGGGATGCTCGCCGCGTCGAAGGCGTGCTTGATGCGCCAGCGCAGTTCGCGTTCGACGGTGAGGGCCTTGCCGGGCATCGTCTTGGCGGAGACGCGGACGACCATCGAGTCGAGCAGGACGCTGTCCAGGCCGAGGACCTCGATCGGGCCCCACAGCAGCTCGTTCCAGGGCTCTTCCTTGCTCATCTTCTCGGCGACCTCGTTCAGGGTCCGTTTCACCTTGTCGAGGTCCTCGTCGGAGCGGACGGTGACGTCGACGCCGGCCGTGGCCCAGCCTTGGGAGAGGTTGCCGATGCGCTTGACCTCGCCGTTGCGGACGTACCAGATCTCGCCGTTGTCGCCGCGCAGCTTCGTGACGCGCAGGCCCACCTCTATGACCTCGCCCGCGGCCACGCCCGCGTCGATGGTGTCGCCGACGCCGTACTGATCCTCCAGGATCATGAAGACGCCGGACAGGAAGTCCGTCACCAGGTTCCGGGCGCCGAAACCGATCGCCACACCCGCGACACCGGCGGACGCCAGCAGCGGGGCGAGGTTGATCTGGAAGGTGCCGAGGATCATCAGGGCCGCGGTGCCGAGGATCAGGAAGCTCGCGACCGAGCGGAGCACCGAGCCGATCGCCTGGGAGCGCTGACGGCGGCGCTCCACGTTCACCAGCAGGCCGCCGAGCGGGCTGCCGTCGACCGGCACCGAGCGGTTCATCCGGTCGATCAGCTTGGTGATCGACCGCCGCACCACGAATCTCAGGACCGCCGCTATCACCAGGATCAGCAGGACCCTCAGGCCGATCGCCAGCCAGGTGGACCAGTTCTGCTCGATCCAGCTGGCGGCGTTCGTCGCGCTCTCCTGGGCGTCCTCGAGCGACGGCACGGCCGGAGTGGTCGGCGTCTCGGTGGGCGACGGCGACGGCGACGGACCGGCGGCCAGTAGGACGGCGGACAAGGACACGGCAGGAACCTCCAGTGCAGCGGTCCGCCCCTCCGGCAGCGGTCAAGGTCGTCCAGTCGTGCATCAAGGTCACGGAAAGGTCACCGGTGGGGCAGGCCCACCACACTATCGGGGCATCGTGTGTGGATCGTTGTGATGTTCGAGGGAGAGACGGCTTTCACCTGGGGATGAACAGGTGGGATGAACAACTCGTGACCCGGGGGAGGAACCGGATGTGGTCGAAAACACTCCCAGCCCGTTACGGGGACATGGTGGCGCTTCCGCCAGGCATGAGGGGAGACTGACTACGAAATCGTCCCGGCGCGAGCCACGCGCCGCCGGCGTCCAAGGAGGCCATCCGTGCCGCATGTCCTGGTCCTGAACGCGTCGTACGAGCCGCTCGGCGTCGTACCGCTCCGCCGCGCACTCATCCTCGTCCTCGAGAACAAGGCCGTGTGCCTCGAGGAGTCCGGCGCCTTCATGCACAGCGCGACCGTCACAGTCCCCGCACCCAGCGTGGTCCGGCTCAAGCGATTCGTCCGGGTTCCCTATCGGGGGCCCGTTCCTCTGACCCGGCGGGCGCTGTTCGCCCGTGACGGGGGCCGGTGCATGTACTGCGGTGGCGTCGCAACCAGCGTCGACCACGTCATCCCGCGCAGCCGCGGGGGCAAGCACGTCTGGGACAACGTGGTCGCCTCGTGCCGCCGCTGCAACCACGTGAAGGCCGACCGCCATCTCGTCGAGATCGGCTGGCGGCTGCGCCACAAACCCGCCCCTCCCACCGGCCTGGCCTGGCGCATCATCGGGACCGGCCACCGGGATCCGCGCTGGATGCCGTACTTGCAGCCATACGGCGCCGACGACGCCTTGGCCCGGATCGAGGGCATCTCCGCCTGACATCGATCCGGGCTTTCGCATGTCCGCCGTCAGTGCCGGCCCCACGTCCCTGACATGGGGCCGGCCCTTCAGTGGCGCACCTCCTCCGCCCGCGCCCCGCGCACGACGTACAGCGCCCCGCCCACCACGTAGGCCACCAGCGCCGCGGCCCAGGCTCCCGCCTCCCCGCCGGGCTGCACCGGCCAGGCCCATACCGTGCTCGCGCGCCCGTGCGCACCGCCGCCCCCCAGGTACACGGCGCTGACGTAGCCGAAGGCCGGCAGCCAGCTCAGCCGGGCGCCGATCAGGGCGGCCGCGGCCGCGGTGAGGCCGGTGGAGCCGAGCGTGTTGCGGATCATCGCCGGCGGCCCGAACACCGACGCGTGCCCGAGCACCGCCACCGACAGCAGGGCCGCGGCGAGCGCGGTGAGGTTCAGGAGATGGACCAGACGCCGCCGCCACCAGGGGTGCACGGCCGTACGGTCCAGCTCCTCGGACGCGGTGTACAGGCTCGACCCGATCACCGCGGCGGCGAACAGCGGGGCCAGCGCCACGACCGGCACCCGCCGCTCCGGATCCACGTAGGCGTCCAGCCCGTGCGCCGCCCACACGGCGAGCCCGGCGGTGGCGAAGAGCACGGCGAGGGCGCGCGGGACGGTACGCGAGCGGGCGTAGAGAAGCAGTCCGGCGGCGCGCGAACGGCCGTACGGCACGGAGAGTTCGCTCACAGCGCCGGCACCTCGCTCGGCGTACACTCGCCGACCGTCGCGAAGTACTCCGACAGCCAGGCGCGGCGCTCCCGCTCGCCCATCGCCTCAAGACGGGCCCGGGCTTCCCGCCGGGCCTCGAGCCGGGCGCGGTCGGCCTCGCCCCTCTCGGCCAGTTGCTCGTCGAACTCCTTCTCCAGCGGGCTGGGCGCCAGATGGTGCGCCACGGCGTCGTCGACCGCCTCCAGACGCGGATCCACCTCGTCGCACTCCACCCGGCCGTACAGGGCCATCCCCGCCGCCCACGCGAACTCCCGCGGATCGGTGAGCTCGCCCCGTACGACGCTCCAGCCGAGGGGCGTGAGCATCGGCAGCTCCACCTCGTCCCGGCCCGGTCGCCCCGGCCGGTCCCCATAGCGCACCGGCAGGTTCTTTACGCCCTCCAGGCGGCCGGTGAGCCCGGACAGGGCATCCCTCACCTGCGGAAGAAGCTCCTCGTAGCGGGCGTTCACGCAGATCTGCGGGGTCGTGGAGGTGTCGCACACCTGACGGCGGGCGATCGGGTCGGTGCGCCACAGGCCGTCCCCGGTCTGTACCAGCAGCACGCCTGCGGCGGTCGCGGCGGCCAGCGGCAGCACGGCGACGGGGCGATGACGGGCCGCGTACGCGAGGACTGCGGCGACCGCCAGACCGCCCGTCCACACCATCATCGCCACCGGCTGCCACCACACGGGGACCGTGGTGGTCCCGCCGTCGACGACGGGTGACAGAGGCGCGTAGGAGTTGTTGCGGCTGCCGTACGAGAGCATGCCGAGGCCGACGTACGCGCCCACCGCCAGCAGTGGTGCCGCGAGCCGCCAGGCCACCAGCCGGCCCACCACCTGGCCGGCCAGGACGGCGGACGCGAGGACGACCGCGTCCGTGAGCGCAGTGACCGGGTACGGACTGTCGCCCGTGGCGCGGTACCAGGTGGCCAGCCAGGCCAGGACGACCGCGACCGCGTACCCGGCGACCACCCACAGCACCAGTGGCAGCGCCGACGCCAGCAGCCGGGCGAGCGGGCCGCGCGCGGACACCGCCAGCAGTTCCTCGGTACGGCGTCTGCGCTCGCGTCCACCGTGCCAGCAGCCCGCGGCCAGGGCCATCGGGACGCCCAGCAGCCCGGCCGCCGTGTGCAGCCGCTCACGGGTCTCGGCCCAGCCGCCCTGCCACTGCGCCGAGTCGGCGGCCAGCGCGACCGTGAACGTCAGAAGGATCGCGGCCCCCGCCCAAGGTCCGAAGCCGCGGACGACCTCGGCGCGCAGGGGGTGCGGCGAGCTCTCCGGTCTGCTCCCGGGTTTTCTCTCCGCGACGAGGGTCATCACGCCGTCCCCTCCAGCACCGGGGCCGGTGCGGTGGACGCGCGGTGGGCGCGCAGGGCCGTCGTGTAGCCGCGCTCGATCGGGTTGTCGCCGACGCCGTCCGCCGACTCGCCGAGCGCGGCCAGCGACCCGGGGGTGCCGCGATAGGCCACCCGGCCCGCCTCGACGAGGGTGACCTCCGTGCAGGCCGCCGCCACGTCCTCC
Organism: Streptomyces sp. NPDC033131; assembly: GCF_055578365.1. Lineage (NCBI taxonomy): Bacteria > Bacillati > Actinomycetota > Actinomycetes > Kitasatosporales > Streptomycetaceae > Streptomyces > Streptomyces sp. NPDC033131. The sequence goes on along the minus strand of NZ_JBVIPA010000003.1, from coordinate 31,355 downwards.
ACCAGGTGCGTGGAGACGATGACGGTGGACGACGTGCCCAGCTCGCGCAGCAGCGCGCGGAACTCCACGCGCTGCTCCGGGTCGAGACCGGCGGTCGGCTCGTCGAGCAGCAGCACGTCGGGGTCGTTGACAATGGCCTGCGCGATGCCGACACGCCGGACCATGCCACCGGACAGCGTCCTGACCTTCGCGTCGACGCGGTCGGCGAGACCGACCCGGGCGACGGCCCGTTCGACGGCGGCCGGGGTCGTGGCCGCGGGCATCTCCTTCAGCCAGGCCACGTACGCGACGAACTCCCGCACGGTGAAACCCGGGTAGTAGCCGAACTCCTGCGGCAGATAGCCCAGCCGCCGCCGCACCGCGGCCCGCCGCCGGTGGTCGCGTACGTCGTCCCCGAGCAGCTCCACCCGGCCGCCGGCCGGTGCCGCGACCGTGGCGAGGACCCGGATCAGCGAGGTCTTGCCCGCCCCGTTCGGGCCGAGGAGCCCGTGCACACCGGGGCCGAAGCCGAGGTCCACCGAGTCGAGGGCGACGGTCCTGCGATGCCGGACGTGCAGCCCGGTCACTCGTATCGTGCTCAAGGGTTCTCCAGACGTGGGAGGCGAGGAGTGCGCGGCCGCGGTCACGGACTCTCCAGGCGGTCGTGGGCGGGACGGCGGGCGGCCAGCAGTGCGGCGCACAGGACGGCCGCAGCCGCCCAGCCGCCCTGCGCCGGGGCGCCGTCGAGGCAGTACGCGAGCTGTTCGGACAGGCGGGCCGTCAGCCGCCCGCCGGGCGCGACGAGCGCCGGGGCGAGTACGGCGGACAGCCAGCCGCCACCGGTCACGGCCGTCGCCGCCCGCCAGCCGACGTAGCCGGCCAGGGCCAGCGAGGCCAGCGTCAGCGCGAGCCCCGGCAGCAGCCAGGCGGCCGCGCCCGGGGCACCCGAGGACGGCACCAGTGCCCCGGCGAGGGTCAGCAGCGGCAGACTCACCGCCAGCACGGCGGCCGTCCGCGTCAGCACCAGCCGCAGCCCCGCGGACGGCGTGGACGCGGCGATCTCGTGCACCGGATCGGCGTGCGATCCGTAGGACAGGGCGACCCCGGCCACCGGCACGACCGGCGCGATCGCCAGCAGCAGGGGCCGGGCGCCGGTGAAGTCGGCCCCGTGGGCGAGAGCGACCGCCCCGAACGCCACGAGCAGCACGGCCGGCAGCCAGGCACCGCGCACGGCGGGACCGGCGGCCCAGAGAGCGCGGGTGAGGTGCGAGCCGAGGGGGAGGCCGAGGTGCCTCGGGAGCCGGAGCCGGAGGCGGGTTCGGGTGTAGGGGCGGGAGGGAGCCGGGGCCGGCGCCGCTGACGCGGCCGGAGCAGTGGGCGCCGCCGCGGGAGGCCGGGTGGACCGGGGCAGGGCCGGCGCCGCCGTTCTCGCTCCGGCCGGTGCACCGCCCAGCACCGGTGGCCGGGTGGACCGGGGTCCGGCCGCGGATGCCGGACCGGGCCCGGCTGCGGCTGTCGTCCCGGGAAGGTACGGTGCCGCCCTCCCCGCTCCGCTCGGGGCGCTCGCGGCGCCCCCCGGTGCCGCCTCACGTGCGTCGGCCGGCGCCGTGCGCAGCACCGCGCCCCGTACCTCCGCCAGCACCACCCCCGCCGCCGTCTCCCGCACCGCCCGCGACACGCGGGCCGCGCACCGGCCACAGCTCTCCAGGTGCTTCTCCAGGGACCAGGCGTCCGGTTCCGGCAGGGTGCCGTCGCCGTAGCGGGTGACCAGGTCGTCGGACGCGTGCCAGCCGGTCATGCCGGGCCTCCCATCGGTGACGGCTTCAACTGGGCGAGGGCCGCGCGCAGTTCGGCGCGGGCACGCATCGCACGGGACTTCACGGTGCCCTCGGGAATGCCGAGCAGCCGGGCCGTCTCGCGGGTGGTCAGCCCGTCGACGACCGTGGCGCGCAGCACCTCGCGCAGCTCGGGGGAGATCCGCTCCAGGGCGGTGCCGACATCGCCGTACTCCAGGGCTGCCAGCACCCGGTCCTCCGCGGACGGCGCGGACGCGTGTCCGGCACGGGTCTCGTCGGCCGGCGAGTCCATCGGCGCCGTCCTGAGCCGCCCGGCCCGCTCGTGCGCCCGCCGCGCGTCGACCAGGCGCCGCGCGGCGATGGTCCACAGCCAGCCGCCGGCCTCCTCGCCGCGATGCCCGGCCGCCGACCGCCACACCGTGACGAACGTGTCCTGAAGCACCTCGCGCACGACCTCCGCGTCGGCGCAGCGCCGGGTCAGCCGGGCGTGCAGCCAGCCCGCGTGCCGGTCGTACAGCTCGGCCATCGCCGCCGAGTCCCCGGCCGCGACCGCGCGCAGGAGCGCCGCGTCCGCGGGATCCGCCGCGTCCGCCGCGTTCGGCTCGTCGGAGGTTCCCTCGTCCTTCTCCCGGTGGCCCCCCATGGGGCGGAACAGTCTCACACCCCGTCTATCGACCGGCTCCGAGCGACTGGTTCACGCGCCCCCGAAAGCCTTCCGGACGCCGTTGCCGTCGTGCCGCCTTTGCCCCAGTCTGGAATTACCCCGCCGGAACAGAATGTGAGGAGAGGCACGTTGTACCTCTCTGTACGTCTGCCGCCGCGACCACTGGGTAGGGCTGTGCGGTAACCGATCGTCGCCCTCGACAAGGAGGCCCCCGTGGTCGCATCGGCATACCTTCTGCTCCCCGCCCCCTCCAAACCCGAGGCGGAGCCCTCCGCCTCATCCGATTTCCACTTCTGTGTGTTCAGCGCGGAGGGAGCCTGCGCCGACACCCCCCTCACCAGCGAACCGCCGCTCCCCGACGCCGAACCCCTCACCAGCGAGCCGCCGCTCGCCGACGCCGCCCCCCTGACCAGCGAGTCCGACGCCCACGCGGAGCCCTAGATGACAGCACCCCGGTCGGACGAGCCGCCCACCGAGGACCTGTCCCGGCTCGCTGCGCTGCACGGCGTCGCGACCTCGTACAGCCCGTCTCCGGGCCGTACGGTCGCGGCCTCGGCCGCCGCCGTCACCCGGGCCCTGGCCGCCCTCGGCGTCGACGCGGGCAGCCCCGCGGCCGTCCGGGGCGCACTCGCCGCCCGGGAACGGGAACTGCGCGAGCGGCTGCTGCCGCCGACCGTGGCGTGCTGGAGCGGCGGCACGCCCGCGGCTCTCGACGCCCTCCCGGCCGGCACCCGTCTGCGCATCGAGACCGAGCAGGGCGAGACCCGCGCCGGCGTCGACCAACTCCCGCCCGGTGTCCACCGGTTGACGGCCACCGCCCCGGACGGCCGCACCGCCCACACCCACCTGATCGTCGCCCCGGCCCGGCTGCCCGCGCCGCCCGGCCGCTCGTACGGCCTCCTCGTCCAGCTCTACTCCCTGCTCTCGCGGCGTTCCTGGGGCATGGGCGACCTCGGTGACCTCGCCGAACTGACCGCCTGGGCCGGCCGCGCGCTCGGCGCCGGATTCGTCCAGGTCAACCCGCTGCACGCGGCCGTACCCGGTGCCCCCACCGACCCGTCCCCCTACCGCCCCTCCTCCCGCCGCTTCCCCGACCCGGTCCATCTGCGGGTCGCGGACATCCCCGAGTACGCCCAGGTCGCGGACCGCGAGCAGATGCGGGCCCTGCTGGAGCGGGCGGAGCGGCTGCGCGTGTCGGTGCTGGAACAGGGCGCCCTGATCGACCGGGACGCCGTGTGGGAGCTCAAGCGGGAGGCGCTGGAACTGGTGCGGGACGTGCCGCTCGGTCCGGGCCGGCGCGCCGCCTACGTCGACTACCTCGCCGAACAGGGCGAGGCCCTGGAGGACCACGCCACCTGGTGCGCCCTCGCCGAGGTGCACGGCTCCGACTGGCACCGGTGGCCGGCCGCCCTGCGCGACCCCCGCTCGGCCGAAACGGCCCGGGCCCGCGGGGAGTTGATGGACCGGGTGGACTTCCACACCCGCCTCGCCTGGCTCACCGACACCCAGCTCGGCGCCGCCCAGCGCGCGGCCCGGGAGGCGGGCATGCCGGTGGGCGTGGTCCACGACCTCGCGGTCGGGGTGCACCCCGGGGGCGCGGACGCGTGGGCGCAGCAGGATCACTTCGCGGCCGGCATGTCGGTGGGCGCGCCCCCGGACGCCTTCAACGCGCGCGGCCAGGACTGGGGCCTGCCGCCCTGGAGGCCGGACCGCCTGGCCGAGTCGGGCTACGCGCCCTTCCGATCCCTGCTGCGGGCTCTGTTCCGCTATGCCGGCGCCCTGCGCATCGACCACGTCATGGGCCTGTTCCGGCTGTGGTGGGTCCCGCAGGGTGAGCCGCCCACCGAGGGCACGTACGTCCGCTACGACGCCGAGGCCATGCTCGCCGTACTGGTCCTGGAGGCCTCGCGCGCCGGTGTGGTGGTGATCGGCGAGGACCTGGGCACGGTGGAACCCGGCGTGCGCGAGACGCTGCGCGAGCGCGGTGTGCTCGGCACCTCCGTCCTGTGGTTCGAGCGCGACTGGGACGGCGACGGCCGGCCCCTGCCTCCCGACCAGTGGCGCGCCGACTGCCTGGCCACCGCCACCACCCACGACCTGCCGCCCACCGCGGCCCGCCTCACCGGCGAACACGTCGAACTGCGCGACGGACTCGGCCTGTTGACCCGTCCCCTGGACGAGGAACGGGCGGAGGCGTCGGCGGACACGGCGGAGTGGCTCGAACTGCTCGCCCGGCTGGGCCTCCTGCAGGGGTCGGGCGGCGGCACCGACACGTCCTCGGAGGAGGCCGAGATCCAGGCCGTCCACCGCTACCTCCTGCACACCCCGGCCCGCATGGTCGGCATCTGGCTCCCCGACACCATCGGCGACCGCCGCCCGCAGAACCTGCCGGGCACGTGGGACCAGTACCCGAACTGGCGGCTGCCGATCGCGGACACGGAGGGGCGGCCGGTGACACTGGAGGAACTGGCGGCTTCCCCGAGGCTGCACGCCCTGGTGGACGTCCTGCGTCAGCCCGGGGCCGGCTGACGCCGTCAGTCCCCTTCCGGGGCTCCGCCCCAGGCCCCGCTCCTCAAACGCCGGAGGGGCTGATTTCAGCCGAGGGCACCTCATACGCACCCCCGGACGCGCACGCCTTCCGGCCGTTCGCTACTTTGGCTCCGTGAAGAAGAACGCCCTGCGCGCCGGCGCCCTGGCTGCCGGTACGACGCTGATGATGCTGCTCATGTCGTCCCCCGCGCTCGCGCTGACCCGCGACGACGGTGACGACCCCGGCACGGGCCTGAGCGTCATCGAGACGCTGGGCCTCTTCGTGGTGGCCCCGATCGCCCTGTTCGCGGTCATCGCCGGCCTGGTGATGGTCCTGGACAAGTCCCACGAGGCCCACCGGGTGACCACCCGCAACATCAGGACCAAGGCCAAGGCCGGCTCCAAGGCCTGACCTGCCTGACCGCGTGCTCCCTCCAGGGCGCCGCCCCCGCCCCGCGTACGCGCATCCGCCGTACGCGGGCGGGGCCGGCGCCCTCGGCGCGTTTCCGCGTGGGTCGTCGCCTGCGAGGCCCGTGCCGGGACGATCAGGACGTCTCGGTCCCCGCCAGCAACTCCCGCAACAGGTCGGCCAACTGGTCGGCCTGTTCGCCGTTCAGGGCCGACTTCAGGGCCTCCGTCTGGACGGCGAGGCCCGCGCCCACCGCCTCGTCGACGAGCTCCAGCCCCTTGTCCGTGAGGGTCACCTGCAGGCCCCGGCGGTCGTGCGGGTCCGGGGAGCGGCGCAGCAGGCCCGCCCGTTCCAGTTTGTCCAGGCGGCCGGTCATGCCGCCGGTGGTGAGCATCAGCGTCGCGGAGAGCTGGCGGGGGGAGAGGGTGTACGGCTCTCCGGAGCGGCGCAGGGTCGCCAGGACGTCGAACTCGCCGCGGCCGATGCCGAGGGACGTGTACGCCTTCTCCGTGCGGTCGCCCATCGCGCGCGAGAGCCGGTGGATCCGGCCGAAGACCTCCATGGCGGCCGTGTCGAGGTCGGGGCGGACCGTCGCCCAATGCTCGATGATCACGTCGACCGGGTCCTGGCGCTGTGCACTCATGCGGTGAGTATCCGCCCGGTTCCGGTCACCCGCAAGAAAGTAGCTTGCGTGTAAGTGACTTAGCGTTAAGCTACTCTTCGCCAAGCTACCTCTGAAGAAGGGTGCCCGGTCATGAAGCGGCCCGCGACCGTCCTGCTCACGGCCCTGGCGCCCGTCTCCTGGGGCACCACCTACGCCGTCACCACCGAGTTCCTGCCGGCCGACCGCCCCCTGTTCACCGGCCTCATGCGCGCGCTGCCCGCCGGCCTCGTCCTGCTGGCCCTGGCCCGGGTGCTGCCGCGCGGCGCCTGGTGGGGCAGGGCGACGGTGCTCGGGGCGCTGAACATCGGGGCGTTCTTCCCGCTGCTGTTCCTGTCGGCGTACCGGATGCCGGGCGGCATGGCGGCGGTCGTCGGATCGGTCGGACCGCTGTTCGTGGTGGGTCTGTCGGCGCTGCTGCTCGGTCAGCGCCCGACGGCCCGCAGTGTGATCACCGGGTTCGTCGCCGCGTCCGGGGTGAGCCTGGTCGTCCTGAAGGCCGCCGGGGCGCTCGACACCGTGGGTGTCCTCGCGGCCCTCGCCTCCACCGCCTCCATGTCCGCGGGCACCGTGCTCACCAAGCGGTGGGGCCGCCCGGACGGCGTGGGTCCGCTCGCGCTCACCGCCTGGCAACTGACCGCGGGCGGCCTGCTCATCGCCCCGCTCGCCCTCCTCGTCGAGGGCGCGCCGCCCGCGCTGGACGGCCGGGCGCTCGGCGGCTACCTCTACCTGGCGCTGGCGAACACGGCGGTCGCGTACTGGCTCTGGTTCCGCGGCATCGGCAGGCTCACCGCCACCCAGGTCACCTTCCTCGGCCCGCTGTCGCCGCTGACCGCCGCGGTGGTCGGCTGGGCGGCCCTCGGACAGGCGCTCACGCCGGTACAGCTGGCGGGCATGGCGCTCGCGTTCGGGGCGACGGTCGCGGGGCAGCTGCAACCGGTCCGTCGGTCCGCGGACCGTGGCTCGCCGCGGGTGGACTGTGCGGCCCGGCGTGGCGGGGTGCCGCCTGCGCCCACCCTCCCCCACTCTCGGCTTCGCTCGAGCGGGGGGACCCCCATCGCCCCGGCGGCACGATTGCCCGCAGCTTGACGGCGGTCGGGCGGGGGCCGGGTGCGCGGCCCGGCGTGGCGGGGTGCCGCCTGCGCCCACCCGCAGCCTGAAGGCCGTCTTGGGCGAGCGGGGGCGCCCGGTGGTGTACCGGGCGCCCCCTGTCGTCGTACGTACGGCGGCCGCTACTGGGCGGCTGCCGCGTCCGCCGCCTGTGCCTTCAGGGCGCGCTCCACGCCCGCGCGGGACTCGGAGACGAGCCGGCGCAGGGACGCGTTGGGCTCCGCCGAGGCCAGCCACTCGTCCGTCTTGCGCAGGGTCTCCTCGGAGACCTGGATCGTCGGGTAGAGGCCGACCGCGATCTGCTGGGCCATCTCGTGCGAACGGGACCCCCAGATGTCCTTCAGCACCTCGAAGTACCGGTCCGTGTAGGGGGCCAGGAGCTCGCGCTGCCCCGTCTGCACGAAGCCGCCGATGACGGACTCCTGCACGGCGTTCGGGAGCTTGTCGGACTCGATGACCGACGCCCACGCCTCCGCCTTGGCCTCCGGCGTCGGGCGGGCGGCCCGGGCGGTGGCCGCGTGGCGTTCGCCGGCCGCCGTCCTGTCACGCTCGTACTCGCCCGCGATCTCCGCCTCGTCGAAGCGGCCCACCGCGGCCAGCCGCTGCACCAGCGCCCAGCGCAGCTCCGTGTCGACGGTCAGGCCCTCGATCGTCTGGGTGCCCTCCAGGAGGGCGTCCAGGAGGTCCAGCTGCTCCGGCGTCCGGGCGGTCGCGGCGAACGCGCGCGCCCACGCCAGCTGGTGGTCGCTGCCAGGCGCCGCCGCGCGCAGGTGCGCGAGCGTGGCGTCGGTCCAGCGGGTCAGCAGGGCCTCGCGGGCGGCCGGGTCGGCGTACAGCTCGATCGCCAGCTTCACCTGGCGGTGCAGCGACTGCACGAGGCCGATGTCCGACTCCTTGCCGATGCCCGACAGGACCAGGGACAGGTAGTCGCGGGTCGGGAGCTCGGCGTCCCGGGTCATGTCCCACGCCGACGCCCAGCACAGGGCGCGGGGCAGGGACGACTCGAAGTCGCCGAGGTGCTCGGTGACGAAGGCGAGCGACTGCTCGTCGAGGCGGACCTTCGCGTACGACAGGTCGTCGTCGTTCAGGAGGATCACCGCGGGCCGGTGCTTGCCCACCAGCTGCGGTACGGCGGTCAGTTCGCCGTCGACGTCCAGCTCGATGCGCTCGTCGCGCACCAGCTTGCCGCTGTCGTCGTCGAGGTCGTACAGGCCGACCGCGATGCGGTGCGGACGCAGCGTCGGCTCGCCCTTCGCGCCGGTGGGCAGCGCGGGGGCCTCCTGGCGGATCGCGAAGGACGTGACGACACCGTTCGCGTCCGTCTCGATCTCGGGGCGCAGGATGTTGATGCCGGCCGTCTGGAGCCACTTCTCCGACCAGGTGCCCAGGTCACGGCCGGAGGTCTCCTCCAGCGCGCCCAGCAGGTCGGACAGGCGCGTGTTGCCGAAGGCGTGCGCCTTGAAGTAGGCCTGCACGCCCGCGAAGAACTCGTCCATGCCGACGTACGCGACGAGCTGCTTCAGTACGGAGGCACCCTTGGCGTAGGTGATGCCGTCGAAGTTGACGAGCACGTCGTCCAGGTCGCGGATCTCGGCCATGATCGGGTGCGTGGACGGCAACTGGTCCTGCCGGTACGCCCACGTCTTCATGGAGTTGGCGAAGCTGGTCCAGGAGTGCGGCCACCGGCTGCCCGGGGCGTGCGCCTGGCAGGCGATGGACGTGTACGTGGCGAACGACTCGTTCAGCCACAGGTCGTTCCACCACTCCATGGTGACCAGGTCGCCGAACCACATGTGGGCCAGCTCGTGCAGGATCGTCTCGGCCCGCGTCTCGTACGCCGCGTCCGTCACCTTCGACCGGAAGACGTACTGGTCGCGGATGGTCACCGCGCCCGCGTTCTCCATCGCGCCCGCGTTGAACTCCGGCACGAACAGCTGGTCGTACTTCTTGAACGGGTACTGGTAGTCGAACTTCTCCTGGAACCAGTCGAAGCCCTGCCGGGTCACCTCGAAGATGGCGTCCGAGTCGAGGTGCTCGGCGAGCGAGGGACGGCAGTAGATGCCGAGCGGCACCGACTGGCCGTCCTTCTCGTACACGCTGTGCACCGAGTGGTACGGGCCGACGATCAGCGCGGTGATGTACGACGAGATGCGCGGCGTCGGCTCGAAGACCCAGACGCTGTCCTTCGGTTCCGGGGTGGGCGAGTTGGAGATGACCGTCCAGCCCTCCGGCGCCTTCACGGTGAACTGGAAGGTGGCCTTGAGGTCCGGCTGCTCGAAGGACGCGAACACCCTGCGCGCGTCCGGCACCTCGAACTGGGTGTACAGGTAGGCCTGGTTGTCGACGGGATCGACGAACCGGTGCAGGCCCTCCCCGGTGTTGGTGTACGCGCAGTCGGCGACGACCCGGAGGATGTTGCGGCCCTCGAGCAGGTCCGGCAGCGCGATCCGCGAGTCCGCGAAGAGGTCCGCGGGGTCGAGTTGGTCGCCGTTGAGGGTCACCTCGTGGACGGCCGGGGCTACCAGGTCGATGAAGGACTCCGTGCCGCCCTCCGCGACTTCGAAGCGCACCGTGGTCACGGACCTGTAGGTGCCGCCCTCCTGCGCGCCGGAGAGGTCGAGATCGATCTCGTACGAGTCAACGGTGAGCAGCTTCGCCCGCTGCTGCGCCTCTTCGCGAGTCAGGTTTGTGCCAGGCACGCGGTCATCTCCTCGATATGTGTGGGTTGCGCCATCCTTCCACGGGTCGGTGTCCAGAGGTACGACGGCCGGGCCCCCAGGTCCCGGTTGTCGCGCGGGCGGGGCTCAGGCGGCCTGCCAGTACGGCGTCTCGAGGGCGGCCGGGGTCCCGGACAGCAGGCCGTAGGCGTGGGCCGCCGACACCAGGGTCATGTGGCGGTGCCGGCCGGGGTAGGAGCGGCCCTCGAAGTCGAGCAGGCCGTAGCGGTCGCCGAGGGTGGCCACCGTCGTGAGCGTGCCGTCGTGCAGACCGGTGAGGGCCAGCAGCTCCGCCATCCTGAGTTCGGGCAGGTCGGTGAGCCAGATCCGGCCCGGGCGCTGCAGGGTGGCGTCCCACTCGGCGAAGACGCGGCCGGCGGAGGAGATCCGGCCGCCGCCGGGCGCCAGGCCCTGTATCTCCGCCGGGCTCGAGATGACCTGCAGCCGCCGGGGCCGGCCGTCGGGACCGGTCGTCATGGTCACGTTCGGGTGCCGGGTGCCGCCCTGGAGCAGCAGGTGCCGGGCCGAGAGCGGCGGCAGGGACGTGACCACGGAGTCGGCCCCCGGCCTGTGACCTGTCCGCGCCGGAGCCGGCCGGGGAACGGATGGCCCTGGGGGCTCCGCCCCCAGGGGGTCGTGTGTTCTTGCGGTGGGCGGGGATGCCGAACGGTAATACCACTAGTAGCTACGGGAGTCATACCCTGGTACCGTAAAGGTATGAAGATCAGTGTGAGCTTGCCGCAGGAGGATGTCGCCTTCGTCGACGAGTACGCATCGCGCACGGATGCCGAGTCCCGCTCCGCCGTCATACACGCCGCCATCGAACTGCTGCGGCAGGCTCAGCTGGAGCAGGAGTACGCGGAGGCGTTCGCCGAGTGGGACGGGAGCGAGGACGCGGAGTTCTGGGACCAGTTCTCCGGGGACGGGCTGACTGATGAAGCGCGGTGACATCTATCTGGTCGACTACGAGCCAGCGCGCGGCAGTGAGGCCAACAGAGCACGCCCAGCAGTGATCGTCTCCAACGACGGTGCCAACGCGGCGGTGGAACGGACCGGGCGAGGTGTGGTCACGTTGGTGCCCCTGACGACCAACACCTCTCGCGTCTACCCGTTCCAGGTGCTGCTGCCTTCCGGGGAGTGCGGTCTCCCGAAGGACTCCAAGGTGCAGTGCGAGCAAGTACGCGCCCTCGCCCCCGAGCGGCTGCTGCGGCCGATCGGTTCCGTGCCTCGGCAACGCATGACCGAGATCGACACGGCGCTGCGGCGGCATCTGGCTCTCTGAGCACGCGAAGGGGCGCCCACCGGTATCGGTGGGCGCCCCCGCTGCGTACGGAACGGCGTCAGCCCTTGAGTTCCGCCGCCACCAGCTCCGCGATCTGCACCGCGTTCAGCGCGGCGCCCTTGCGGAGGTTGTCGTTGGAGACGAAGAACGCCAGGCCGTTGTCCACGGTCTCGTCCTGGCGGATGCGGCCGACGAACGACGGGTCCTGGCCGGCGGCCTGGAGGGGCGTCGGGACCTCGGTGACCGCGACGCCGGGGGCGCCGCCCAGGAGCTCCTTGGCGCGCTCCACGGTGAGGGGGCGGGCGAAGCGGGCGTTGACCTGGAGGGAGTGGCCCGTGAAGACGGGGACGCGGACGCAGGTGCCGGAGACCTTGAGCTCGGGGATCTCCAGGATCTTGCGGGACTCGTGGCGGAGCTTCTGCTCCTCGTCGGTCTCGTGCAGGCCGTCGTCGACGATGGAGCCGGCCAGCGGGAGCACGTTGTAGGCGATCGGCGCGACGTACTTGTTCGGCGCGGGGAACTCCGCCGCCGAGCCGTCGTGCGTCAGCTTCGGCGCGTCCTCGCCGACCTTCTTGACCTGCTCGAACAGCTCGTCCACGCCGGCCAGACCGGAACCGGAGACCGCCTGGTAGGTGGCGACGACCAGCGCTTCGAGGCCCGCCTCGGCGTGCAGCGGCTTCAGGACCGGCATCGCGGCCATCGTCGTGCAGTTCGGGTTGGCGATGATGCCCTTGGGGCGGTTGGCGATCGCGTGCGGGTTCACCTCGGACACCACCAGCGGCACGTCCGGGTCGCGGCGCCACGCGGAGGAGTTGTCGATCACTACCGCACCCTGCGAGGCGACCTTCTCGGCCAGCGCCTTGGAGGTCGAGCCGCCCGCGGAGAACAGCACGATGTCCAGGCCGGTGAAGTCGGCGGCCGTCGCGTCCTCCACCGTCACGCCGTCCAGGACGGTCCCCGCGGACCGGGCCGAGGCGAACAGGCGCAGCTCGGTCACGGGGAAGTTCCGCTCCGTGAGGATCCTGCGCATGACCGTGCCGACCTGACCGGTGGCTCCGACGATTCCGACCCTCACGACGACTCCTTCTGCGTGCTCTGTGCGTGGCGTACATGTGCCTGCTGCATGACTGAGGTGTTTCCATCATGCGGTCAGTCCCGGTCCGCGTGTCCACTTCTTTGAGCGGCGTGCCCGAGGAATGGGACGCGTCGGGCCCGGGGGCCGGCTCCGGTTCTCCACGCCCGACCCCGCTGAGCTGCAGAAATTCGTCCGGCGGCGTCCCCGCACCGCAAGCTGTGCTGCCCCACCCCTGCCCGCCGTGCCCCGCCGCACGCGAAGGTGTGACGTACGCCTCTGCGGTACGCCCCACCAAGGGGCCGAACGTTTCGGCCCCCGGCGGCGTCATAGAGGAAACGCGGCGAGAAGAGGGGGCGCTGTGCTGCGCAGAAAGGGCCGCCGTGGTCAGGGGGACGGCACGCACGACGTGCTGGACGACCCGCTGGACCCTGCTCAGGAACGCCGGGTGCGGGCGGTGCTCGCGCTCGGCGGGGTGCCGCAGGCGGACCTGCCGGACGGGGTGCAGCAGGTCCGCCTGCGGTTGCTGGAGCGCGCGGCGCGGGGCGACGAGGCGCCGCGTGACGTGTCCGCGTGGGCGGCGGTCGTCGCCTCCAACCTGGCCATGGACTGGCACCGCGCCAAGCGCCGCCAGGAACGCGTCGGCGAACGCCTGGCCTCCCTGCGGCAGGCCGACCACACCTCCGGCGAGGACACCAGCCTGCTCTCCCTCGCCGTCGCCCAGGGCCTGGACGAGCTGCCCGACGCCCAGCGTCAGGTTCTCGTCCTGCGGTTCTACGCCGACCTTCCGGTGCGCGGGATAGCCGAGGAGCTCGGCATCCCCGAGGGCACGGTGAAGAGCCGGCTGCACACGGCGGTACGGGCCCTGAGGGCGCGGCTGCACGAGGACGAGGTGGTGTGACGTGACCGCCGAACACGACGGACGCGCCGGCATGGACGCGCTGATGGCCGCCCTGACCGACGAGCCGCTGTCCGACGACGCCCGCGCGGATGCCGCCTTCATGGCCGAACACCGTTCCGCCGAGGCCGATCTCGCGCTGCTGCGCGAGCAGCTGGGGATCATCGGGCAGGCGCTGGCAGAACCCCCGCGGGCCACCCGAGCGCCCGTACCCGTTCCCGTGCGACCCTCCCGCGCCCGGCGCCGCACCCTCAACCTCGCCTTCGGCGGTCTCGCGGTGGCGGCCGCCGCGGCTCTGCTGTCGGGCATGGCCTGGCTGCTGGCGCAGGCCGGGGGCGGCATGGGCGCCGGGGCGAGCAGTGACAGCGCGGCCTCCAAGGAGGATTCCGACGCCGGTTCCCTCTTCGGCAGCCCGCACTACCTCGCCTGCTCCCGGCTGGTCGCCGAGGGCCGGGCGGCGAGCGTGGAGCGGCTTCCCGGCACCGAGTCGTTGCGCGTCACCGTCGACGTGACGCGCTACTACAAGCCGGAGAAGCCGGGCGCGGACGACAAGAAGGAGCTGACCTACGTGATCGACGGGAACCTCGTCCCCGGTCTCCGCGTGGGCGACCAGGTGCTCTTCGCCGTCCCGGACGGCGAGCGTCAACCCGCGTACTGGCTCGTCGGCGAGAAGCAGATCGCCCAGGACCGGGCCCGGCTCACCGCCTCGGTGGCCGCGTCGCGCGGGCTCGCCTGCGCATGACGAAGGGCGGGCGCCCGTCGGTATCCCGACGAACGCCCGCCCTGCCGGCCGTAGCGACTACGGCGTGGGCCACACCGACTACGGCGTGACCTTCTCGATCTTCACGCTGCCGAGGCCCGCGACCGAGCCGCGCGCGTTGAGCAGCTGGACCTGGCCGAAGAACTCACGGCCCTCCGGGGCGGCCGCGGCGGCGGTGACGCTGCCGGAGACCGTGGTGGAGGCGCCCGTGGCGAGCTTCACCGGCGTCGAGTCGTCGACGGTGACGCTGCCGAGGGCGGCGGAGAAGAACACGTCCTGGTAGTCGTACGCGGTGGTGCCGGCCGGGATCGCGTAGCCGATGACCTCGATGGTGTACGTGCCGGCGGCCGGGGAGGCCACGGACACGGACTCCTCCGAGTCACCGTCGGCCGAGCTGCCCGCCTCCTCGCCCGCCGCGTCGTACACGACGAGGTCCAGGTCGGCGGCGGCGTCGGAGACGTTGCCGATGGCGACGTCCAGGGACTTGGCGCCCTCGGGCACCGTGACCGTGGTGGTGTGCGTCTCGCCGTCGGCGATCGTCGGGCGGGCCGACTTCGCGGAGCCGAGCGGACCGCCGGCCAGCTTGCCGTCGATGGCGGCGAAGTTGTTCGTCACCTTCCAGGAAGCGGTGGCCGGGGTGCCGACCTTGGCCTCGGGCACGGTCACGGTCTCCGGGTCGAAGACCGCGCCGAGGACGGCGACGTCCAGCTTGTACGGGTTGTCGAGCAGCGGCGACGTACGGCGCGACTCGACCTCGATCTCCCAGACACCCGGCACCGGGTCGGCGTACGAACGCACGTCGGGCCTGCAGCCGTTGCCGTCGAGGTAGTTGTTGTAGCAGTTCGGGGTGCTGGTGGTGTCGACCGGGACGCCGTACGGGTGGATGGCGATGAACCGGGTCTGGCTCTTGTCCTTCAGCCCGCCGATGGCGACCTCGAGGGACTTGGCGCCCTCGGGGACGGTCACGAAGTACGACTGGGTGCTGTTGCGCTGGACCGTGCCCGACGCCGCGTAGGTGTGGGCGAGCGGCGCGGAGACCACGACCGTCGTCATGACCAGCTTGTCGGTGCCCTCGGTCTTCGGGTCGTCGACCTCGAGGATCGCGCTCTTGAGACCCGCGGACTTCGGCGCGGCCTGGACCTTGACGGTCACCGGCTGGTTCAGCGGCAGCTTCACCTCGTCCGAGCCGACGATCCTGAAGGTGCTCCCCGCGTTGTTCTCGAAGTGCAGCTCGTGGCGGATCGCCTTGTCGGCGCCGGACGTACGGGTGATCGTGACGTCGTACGTCCACTTCTGGCCGGCCTTGAGGCCGCCCTCACGGTCGTACAGACCCGTACCGAAGCCCGGGGTCTTCAGGAACTGGTCGATCGCGGTGTCGACCGGGGCCTTGACGGCGTAGTCGTGCGCGGTGGCGCCGTCCAGGATCGAGTCCCAGGCGTCCGGGATGTTGATGAGGCCGGCCCCCTCCTCGTACGCCTGCACACCACTGATGTGGTCGGCGGTCGAGGTGAGCGCGGTGCGCAGGGTGGCGGGGGTGAGGTCGATCTTCTTCGCCTTGGCGGCGCTCAGCAGCAGCGCGGACGCGCCCGCGGCCTGCGGGGACGCCATCGAGGTGCCCTGGAGCATGCCGTAGCCGGCCGGCAGGGTGTAGCCCGCCTCGGCGACCGGGGCGCCCGGCAGCCAGGTCTGGATGGTGTTGACGGCGGCACCCGGGGCGACCAGGGTCGGCGTGAAGCCGCCTTCCTCACGCGGACCGCGCGAGGAGAACGGCATCATGGCGTACTTCTTCTCCACGACCGAGCCGTAGTTGGCGGCCCAGGTCTTCTTGGAGATGGACGCGCCGACCGAGATGACCTTGTCGGCCAGGCCGGGGTCGCCGATCGTGTTGGCGCCGGGGCCGGAGTTGCCGGCCGAGATCACCAGCTGGACGCCGTAGGTGTCGATGAGGCGCGTGTACAGCTCGGCGCGCGCGTTGTTGCCGTCGTTCAGCGCCGGCAGGCCGCCGATCGACATGTTGACGATGTCGACACCGCGGTTGACGACCAGGTCGATCATGCCCTCGGTGAGCGCGACGTTGGTGCAGCCACCGGTCCAGGTGCAGGCGCGGGACGACACGACCTTCGCGCCCGGCGCGGCACCGTTCATCTTGCCGCCGAACAGGCCGTTGGCGGCGGTGATGCCGGCGACGTGCGTGCCGTGCTCGGACTCGATGACACCGATGTTGACGAAGTCGGCCTTCGCGCCCGCCGCGTTGTAGACGACGTCCTTGCGGATCTCGACCACGAACGGCTGGCGCTCGGCCACGTCGGTGGCTGGGTCGTCGGTGCCGAACCAGCCGATCTGGAAGCCGTCCTTGTACGGCTTCATCGGCGTGTCGTCACCGAAGTCGCTGTTGTTGTTCAGGTCCACCCGGACCGTGCCGGCCGCGGCGTCGTAGAGCACGCCCCAGACGTCGGTGGTGTCACCGTCGCGGTTCGCGTCGCCCTTGGCGTCGCCGCCCGCGGTGGCGGACTCGCGGAAGACGTTGATCTGGTACGCCCCCGCGGGTGCGGTCCAGGTCTTGCCGCCGTACGTGAAGGTGGGCCCGGACACCGAGCTGAGCATCGCGCGCCAGGTGGCGTCCTGGTCGCCGACCGGGTCGGTCGCGGTCACCCAGTCGACGATCTTCCGCTCGCCGGTGGTGGTCTTCTGCAGCGCCGGGTGGGCGAGGTCCACACCCGAGTCGAGGACGCCGATGGTGACACCCCGGCCGTCCGCCTTCGGGTGGTCGTCCACGAAGTCGACGGCGCCCGTCTCGAAGGACGGGTTGTACGGGTTCTCGGCGGGGGTCTTCTTGTTCGGCGCCGGGTAGGCGGCCGAGGCCTTGCCCGCGGCGCCCTTGGCGGTGTCCGCGCTCGGGGTCGGGTCGTCCAGCGGGATGTCCTGCCGCAGGTCGATGCCGTGCACGGAGGACAGCTTCGCGGCGGCGGCGATGGCCGCGTCCGCCTTGCCGGTGGGGACCGTCGCGCGGACGTAGCCGAGCTTGTCGTAGGTACGGCCGACCAGGCCGCCCTGGACCGAGTCGAGCTGGTCGGCGACCTTCTCGGTCTGCCCGGGCGCGGTCGCCACCATCAGTGTGACGGTCTTGTCGCCGTCGGCCTTGGCCTCGGCGAGGAGGCCCGCGTCGTCGGAGCCGAGTTTGTCGTGGGCGGACTTCACGCCCGGGTCGGCCGCGACGGGAGCCTCGGCGTCGGCGAGGGCCATGGGTATCGGCCCCGCCGCGGAGAGCGCGGCCACCAGACCGGCGGCCACGGCTATCCGGGCCACGCGTCTCGCGCCGGATATCGGTTCGAGCTGGGGGGTGAGGGTCATCGGCATCCCTTGTAGGTAAAGGAACGAGCGGGTGGCGACCGGGACCGATCAGTCCTGGTCGCGGTGGTCCGGAACGCGGTCCCGGACGATCGCACAGCCTTACGCATGGGAAGGATGTTTAGGGAGAGTTGACCGAATCGATATGGGCGCATGGGGAAAACCCCCGATGCCATTTGGGGAGATGAGTAGTGAAAGGGGGCAAGTCTCCCAAGGAGTGCGCTTCCGGGGGCAAGCGGTTGGCGCTCCGGGTTAACGTCCCGTGATGCGAAGGAAGTTGAGGGTGGCGGCCTACGCCATATGTGTCCGTGACGGACGACTCCTGCTCTCCCGCTCCCCGGCACCGGACGGCGGCCCGCCCGAGTGGGTCCTGCCCGGCGGCGGCATGGAACACGGCGAGGACCCCCACGACACCGTCCTGCGCGAGGTGACCGAGGAGACCGGATACCGCATCGAGGTCACCGGCCTGCTCGGCGTGGACTCGTCCCGCCGGGTCTTCCCCCGCCGCTTCGGCCGTGCCGTCGACGACCACGGTGTACGGCTCGTCTACGAGGGCAGGGTCACCGGCGGCGACCTGCGCTACGAGGTCGGCGGCTCCACCGACATGGCCGACTGGCACGACCTGGACGCCGTGCCCGCGCTGCACCGGGTGTCGTTGGTCGACATCGGGCTGCGCCTGTGGCGCGAGCGGCCCGCCGGCGGGCACCTTCGGCCGACTGCGCAAACGCCTCCTCTACCCGGGCAGATGAACACGGAGTAACCGCCTCCGGGCCGTCCGGGGAGCGGTCGTGGACGCGTAGGGTAGTCCAAGATCCACGTACGGTGATCGGCGTTGCGCGTTGCGGCCTCGTTCACGCGCAGGTCACCCCCAGTGCCAACGATCCAGTGAGAGCGGGAAGTTCGCGTCAGGACCTGGCTGCGATCACCCGCGACCACTGCCGACGCAGTTCGCACTCGGGGAGATCGCGCCATGTCGCGCACACGCTCTGTCGCCAGCTCCGCGCTGGGGATCAACCGCCGTACCGTCCTCGCCGCCACCGCGGCCGTGACCGTCTCCGGGGGCGTCGGCTACGCCCTGCGGCCCACCGACAGCCGGGCGGCCACCAACGCCACCGGCACCCGTGCCGAAGGGGCGCCCGTCGCCCAGTCCCGCATGGCACCCGCGGCGCCCCTCGCGCCCTACACCCGCGGCACCACGCTCGCCTCCGTTGCCGCCCCGCGTACGGGCTCCGGCTACCGGCGCCTCGGCGACGGACCCGGCTGGAAGCGGCGGCTGCGGGTCGAGCTCGGCGCGCCGAAGACCGGCCGGGCCGGACGCCGGACCACCCTCGCCGCGTTCGTGCAACTCACCGACCTGCACCTGATCGACGCCCAGCACCCGATGCGCCTGGAGTACCTGCGCTCAGCCGACGTGCACGCCTGGCGGCCGCACGAGGCGCTGACCGTGCACGGCGCGGTCTCGCTGGTGGAGCGGGTCAACGCGCTGCGGGGCGCCCCCGTCACCGGCGCCCCGCTGCACTTCGCGATGACGACCGGCGACAACACGGACAACAACGCGAAGACCGAGCTGGAGTGGTTCCTGACCGTCATGAGCGGCGGCCGGATCACCCCCGACTCCGGTGACCCGCGCCGCTACGAGGGCGTCCAGAACAGCGGCCTCAAGCAGTACTGGCAGCCCGACGCGAGCGTGCGCGACACCGACAAGCAGCTCGGCTTCCCGCAGCTGGAGGGGTTCCTGGCCGCTGCGGTACGGGAGTTGAACAGTCCCGGCCTCAACCTGCCCTGGTACTCCACCGTCGGCAACCACGACTCCCTGCCGCTCGGCTGCTACGGCCACGGCGACTCCTGGCTCGCCCAGTACGCCATCGGCGGCAAGAAGCTGATGAGTGTGTCCGCGTCCGAGGCGAAGAAGCTCCAGGACGCCATCAAGAACGCCCGGGACCCGCAGGGGACCGCGTTCCGTGACTTCCTCAAGGCGCACGTCCGTGACATGCGCTCCATCACGCCGGACGAGAAGCGCGCCCCCTACACGGCCGCCGACTACCTCAAGGCCCACCTCGACCCGGCCTACCGGGGAGTCGGCCCGGTCGGCCACGGCTACTCCTCCGCCAACGTCGACGCCGGTACGCAGTACTACAGCTTCCGCATCGCCGAGGACGTCATCGGCATCAGCCTCGACACCACCGACGCGGGCGGCCACTACAACGGCTCCATCGGGACGGCCCAGCTGAAATGGCTGGACAAGACACTGCGCGACAACAAGGACTCGTACGCGGTCGTCTTCAGTCACCACACCAGTAAGTCGATGACCAACACCCGCCCCGACCCGGCCCGGCCCGGCGAGCGGCGGCACACCGGCCAGGAGGTCGTCGCCCTCCTCGGCGGCCACGCAAACGTCCTCGCCTGGGTGAACGGGCACATCCACCGCAACGACATCACCCCGCACTCCGCCCCCGACGGCCGCTCCTTCTGGGAGATCTCCACCGCCTCCCACGTCGACTACCCGCAGCTCGCCCGCGTCATCGAGCTGGTGGACAACAAGGACGGCACCCTCTCCATCTTCACCACCTGCATCGAGTCCACCGCCCCCCACCGCACGGACTTCAGCGACCTCTCCCAGACCGGCCTGGCCGCCCTCTACCGCGAGCTCTCCTACAACGCGCCGGGCGCCCGGACGGACCTGGCCGGAGAGTCGAAGGACCGGAACACGGAGCTGGTGCTCAAAAAGGGCTGAAACCGGCTCAACCGCAGCGGTGGTCCTCAACCCTCGCGTACCGCCCCGGGTCTGTCCCCCCGACCCCGCTCGACGAAGCGACGCACCGATGAAGCGACGCCGGGCGGAACGACGACAACGGGGAGACAGACATGATCGTACGGACGACCCTCGTGGCGGCGACGGCAGTGGCCCTCACGGCAGCCCTGGCAGCCCCCGCGATCGCCGCGGAACCCGCCGGCACCGGCGGCCGGCACGACGCGACCCGCAAGGCGATCGAGGCCGCGGTGGCGGACGGCGTGCCCGGCGTGACGGCCACGGCGAAGGACGCTCGCGGCACCTGGTCGGCGACCGCGGGCGTGAGCAACCTCAAGACGGGCAAGCCGCGTTCGCCGCAGGACCACTACCGGGTGGGCAGCATCACCAAGACCTTCGTCGCCACGGTGCTGCTCCAACTGGAGGCGGAGGGACGGCTGTCGCTGGACGACAAGGTGGAGAAATGGCTCCCGGGCCTGGTCCACGGAAACGGCCACGACGGCCGCCGCATCACCGTCCGCCAGCTGCTGAACCACACCAGCGGCATCTTCAACTACACGGACGACGACACCTTCGTACGGACGTACTTCCTGAAGGACGGCTTCCTCAAGCACCGCTACGACGACAGCACGCCCCAGGACCTGATCGCGATCGCCATGTCCCACCAGCCGTACTTCGCGCCGGGCACGTCCTGGAACTACTCCAACACCAACTACGCGCTGGCCGCCCTGGTCATCGAGAAGGCCACGGGCCGCCCCTACGGCGCGGAGGTCCACGACCGCATCGTCGCCCCCCTGAAGCTGCGCGCCACCTCGGTCCCCGGCACCCGCCCGACCCTCCCGCAGCCCAGCGGCCGCGCCTACGGCAAGCTGGCCGAGACCGCGACCGGCCCGACGTACGACGTCACGGAACTGAACCCCTCCCTGGCCTACGGCTCCGGCGACATGATCTCCAACTCGACCGACCTGAACCGCTTCTACACGGCCCTGCTCCGAGGCGACCTGCTCCCTGCCGAGCAGCTGAAGGCCATGAAGACCACGGTCCGACCGGAGATCTTCCCGAACGCCGGCTACGGCCTCGGCCTGATCGACCGCAAGCTCAGCTGTGGCGTCCACGTGTGGGGCCACGGCGGCGGCATCCACGGCTCGTCGTCGGAGGCGACCACAACCGCGAACGGCCGCCACGCGCTCGCCTTCAACTTCAACGGGGACTGGGCGGGGGACAGCGAGGCGGTGCTGGAGGCGGAGTACTGCGGCAAGTGACGAGGAGGGGCCGCCGGGCGCAACCGGCAGGCCCTCTTCTCCCCGCGGCTCCTCTCCTCCCCCTCTCTTCCCTCCTGGTTCCGCCCCGGTCCGTCACTGCCCGGGCAGCACCACGACGTAGGCGGCCGGATCGCGGTCGCCGGATGCCATCAGGGCCGTGCGGACCACCGCTGCCTGCTGTTCCATGGTGTCCCGGAGCTTCCTCGGGGTGATGTGGACGACCGTGATGCCGAGCCGCTCCAGGTGCTCGCGTTTGCGGGCGCACTCGGACCACAGGGCGTCGTCGTCCTGGCGGGGGGCGCGGGTGTCCAGCTCCACCGCCACCGCCTGCCCGGGCCAGTACGCGTCCAGGCCGCCGAGGTGGGGGCCGCCGGGCAGGCGCAGGTCCACGTTCCAGACCGGGTCGGGAAGTCCGTACTCCCGCACCATCGTGTAGAGGCGGCCCTCCGCGATGGCCCGGCCCTCGGCGAGGAGAGAGTCCACCGCGTCCACCACGTGCGGGCGGCTCAGCAGCTTGGCGTTGTTCAACTCGCGTACCACCGAAGCGGGTTCGCAGTGGCCGGCGCGCACCGCCTCGGTCAGCAGGCGGCGGACGGCGTCCGCGTCCGTCAGTGCGGTCACGGCGTCGGCGAGGGCGCGCGGGACCGGGGCGACCGGCAGGCCGGCGACCTGTTCCGGCGCGGGCAGGGAAGCCGTGCGGACGATGTGGGCGCAGCCCGTCGAGCGCAGCCGGCGCAGGCGGGGGACCAGGACGTCGATCCGGTCCAGGGCCGTCAGCGGGGGCGTGGCGGAGAAGCCGTGCAGGGTGAGCGCGGCCAGGCCGGTGATCATCACCTCCGTGTACACCGGCCGGTGCGGTTCCTCCGCTCCCGGCTGGGCCGGGACGCCCGCCGCCCGCTCCTTCGCCGCGTACATCAGCACCGCGTGCAGCCGCTCCTCGCTGGCCGGCGGGCCGGGGTGGAGCAGGAAGACGCCGGGGAGCAGTTGCTGCCAGGGGCCGCCCGGGCGGCACTGCTCGTTCGTCTCGGCCGACCCGACGCCGTGCGAGCGCAGCTGAGCGGCCGTCAGGACGCGACGGTGCACCTCGGAGAGGTGACGCAGCGGGCGGGGGGAGACCGGCGAAGCCGACGGGAGCGGGGTGTTGTGGTTCATGGCGTGCAGATTCCCGCAGTCGGCCGGGCCGCTAACCGCTGTTACACGCTCGTCGACAAACTCGGACAAGGCAGAACTAAAGGACACATGTTCGGATGCCGAGTGGGCAGGGAAACCCCTGGTCCATTCGGGTGGGACCAGGGGTTACGGCTCCTATTGCCTGAATTTCGTAACGGTCACGGAATGCCCCGTCGTGGGCCGGAGCTCGTCAGCCGGCCGCTCCCGCGTCGCACGCCTGTCCCCGCAGCCCCCGCGCCAGGTCGTCCCGTGCCTCCAGCACCAGCCTCCGCAGCGCCGGCGCCGCGTCCTCGTTGGCCGCCAGCCACGCGTCCGTCGCGTCCAGGGTCTGCCGCGAGTGCTGGAGGGACGGGAACAGCCCTTCGACCACGTGCATGGCGATCTGGATGGAGCGCTCCGCCCACACCCGCTCGATCGCCGCGAAGTACTTCTCGGCGTACGGCGCGAGCAGCTCCCGCTGGGACGGCTGGGCGAAGCCCGCGAGGGTCGCCTCGACCAGGGCGTTGGAGAGGGCGTCGGACTCCACGAGCTGCGCCCAGGCCTGCGCCTTGACCGCCGCCGACGGCCGGGCGGCGAGGCAGCGGACCTGGTGGCGCTTGCCGGACGCCGTGTTGTCGCGGGCCAGTTCGGCGGCCAGCACCCGCTCGTCCGCGACCCCGTGCGCGGCCAGCGGCTGCAGGAACGCCCAGCGCAGCTCCTGGTCCACCTCCAGGCCGTCGATGTCGGCCGTGCCGTCCAGCAGGCCACGCAGCAACTCCATGTCGTCCGCGCCGGACGCCACCGTCGCGAAGAACCGCGCCCAGGCCAGCTGGTGCTGGCTTCCCGCCTCGGCGGACCGCAGTTCCCGCAGCGCGCCCTCCGCGAGGAGCCGGCCGCCCGTCTCCCGCCAGGCCGGCGCCACGTAGTTGACCAGCGCCGAGTTGGCCCACGCGTGCAGCATCTGCAGGACGCCGATGCCGGACTCGCGGCCCGCGAAGCGCAGCACCAGCTCCACGAAGTCCCGCGCCGGCAGCAGCGCGTCCCGCGTCATGTTCCACAGCGCCGACCAGCACAGGGCGCGGGCGAGCGGATCGGTGATGTCTCCCAGGTGACCCTTCAGGGTCTCCAGCGAGGTCTCGTCGAAGCGGATCTTGCAGTACGTCAGGTCGTCGTCGTTGACCAGGACCAGGTCCGGTGCTTCTGAACCGGCCAGTTCCGTCACGACCGTGCGCGGACCGTCGACGTCCACCTCGGCACGCGCGTACCGCTCCGGCGCCCCGGACGCGGACCGCCGGTACAGGCCCACCGCCACCCGGTGCGGGCGCAGCTCGGGGTGCGACTCCGCCGCCTCCTGCAGCACCGCCAGCTCGTCGACCCGGCCGTCCGGGGCCAGCAGCACCTGCGGGGTCAGCGAGTTGACCCCGGCCGTCTGCAGCCACGCCCGCGACCACGCGCCCATGTCCCGGCCGCTGGTCTCCGCCAGCACCGACAACAGGTCGCCGAGGCGCGTGTTGCCGTACGCGTGCCGCTTGAAGTAGCGCCGCGCGCCTTCGAGGAACGCGTCCTGCCCGACGTACGCCACCAGCTGCTTGAGCACCGACGCGCCCTTGGCGTACGTGATGCCGTCGAAGTTCAGCTTGGCGTCCTGGAGGTCGCGGATGTCGGCGGTGACGGGGTGGGTGGAGGGGAGCTGGTCGGCCCGGTAGGCCCAGGCCTTGCGGCGGTTGGCGAAGGTGATCCAGCCGTCCGTGAAACGGGTCGCGCCGACCAGGGCGAAGGCGCCCATGAAGTCGGCGAAGGACTCCTTGAGCCACAGGTCGTCCCACCACTCCATGGTGACCAGGTCGCCGAACCACATGTGCGCCATCTCGTGCAGGATGACGTTCGCCCGGCCCTCGTACGACGTCTGCGTGACCTTGCCGCGGAAGATGAACTCCTCGCGGAAGGTCACCAGGCCCGGGTTCTCCATCGCGCCGAGGTTGTACTCGGGGACGAAGGCCTGGTCGTACTTCCCGAAGGGGTACGGGTAGTCGAAGTGGTCGTGGAAGAAGTCCAGGCCCTGCTTGGTGACGAGGAAGACGTCGTCGGCGTCGAAGTAGGGGGCCAGGCCCTTGCGGCACATGGCGCCGAGCGGGATGTCCAGGGTCGTGCCGTCGTCCAGGACCCGGGAGTAGGCGTCCGTCACGTAGTGGTACGGGCCCGCCACCACGCACGTGATGTACGTCGAGATCGGCTGGGTCCGAGCGAACCGCCAGATCCCGTCGGTCTGTTCGCCCAGGCCGTTGCTCCAGACCGTCCATTCCTCGGGCGCCCGTACCTCGAAGCGGAACGGCGCCTTGAGGTCCGGCTGCTCGAAGTTGGCGAAGACGCGGCGGGAGTCGGCCGGCTCGTACTGGGTGTAGAGGTAGACCTCGCCGTCCTCCGGGTCGACGAAGCGGTGCAGGCCCTCACCGGTCCGGGAGTAGGCGCACCGCGCGTCGACGACCAGCTCGTTCTCGGCGGCCAGGTCCTCCAGGAGGATCCGGGAGCCGTCGAAGACCTCGCCTGGGTCGAGGTCCTTGCCGTTGAGGGAGACGGCGGTCACACTCGGCGCGATCAGGTCCGCGAAGCTCGACGCGCCGGGCTCGCCGCACCGGAAGCGGATCGTGGTCACGGACCGGAAGGTGCGCGGCCCGTCCGCGGTCTCGTCGCCGACGGCGGAGCGGACGTCCAGACGGACGTCGTAGCCGTCCACGGACAGCAGGGCGGCCCGCTCCCGGGCTTCGTCGCGGGACAGATTCTCACCGGGCACGGGCGGCACTCCCTCAGGTGGTGTTCAGTATGCGGACAGGCTGATCCTCCCACGGGCTCCGGCGCCGGTCAGCAGGGAATGGGCGGGGTCCGGTCACTGTTGCAGCTCGGAAAGACCCCTTGTGAAGGAGCCCCATGTCCGAGACCGCGAGCACCTCCGGCAAGACGCCCGTCGACTTCTGGTTCGACCCGCTGTGCCCCTGGGCCTGGATGACGTCCCGCTGGGTCCTGGAAGTGGAGAAGGTCCGCGACATAGAGGTGCGCTGGCACATCATGAGCCTCGCGGTGCTGAACGAGGACAGGATCGACGAACTCCCCGAGGAGTACCGGGAGATGCTCGCGACCAAGGCGTGGAAGCCGGTGCGGGTGGCGACCGCCGCCTGGCAGAAGCACGGCGCCGACGTCCTCGGCCCCCTCTACACCGCCCTCGGCACCCGCTTCCACAACCAGGGCGAGGGCCCCACCGAAGAGGCGATCGCGGCGGCCCTGGCGGACGCGGGCCTGCCCGCCGACCTGATCGAGTACGCCGACCAGAAGGACTTCGAGTTCGAGGCCGAGCTGCGCGCCTCCCACAAGGAGGGCATCGACAAGGTCGGCCAGGAGGTCGGCACCCCGGTCATCGCCGTCCCCGGCCCCGACGGCGAGCAGATCGCCTTCTTCGGCCCGGTCGTGACCCCGGCGCCCAAGGGCGAGGAGGCCGCCAGGCTGTGGGACGGCACGCTCGCCGTGGCCTCGATCCCCGGTTTCTACGAGATCAAGCGCACCCGCACCAAGGGCCCGGACTTCAGCAACCTGTAAGGGGTCCTTTCACTATGCCCGTCCGGGTCGCGCGGCCTGGCACCGCACCTCGCCGCGTTGCCGAAACGCCCACGTGGCTCCTCCCCCACGCTCGAACAACCTCGCGCGGGGGGACCCCCATCGAGGCCGCTCCGGCGCCTTGCGATGCACGGCACCAGACCACGCGACCTGATCGGACGCTCATAGTGAAAGGACCCCTAAGGCCGTACGACGGCCTCCCTAGGATGACCCCATGTCACTCCCGCACGCGATCCTCACCGCCCTGCTCGAAAGGCCGTCGTCGGGCCTGGATCTGACCCGTAGGTTCGACCGGTCGATCGGCTACTTCTGGTCGGCGACGCATCAGCAGATCTATCGCGAGCTGGGAAAACTGGAGGCCGAGGGCTACATCAGGGCGCTGCCCGCCGAGCAGCCGGCGCGCGGGCAGAAGAAGAGCTACGAGGTCCTGCCCGCCGGCCGCGCCGAACTCGGTCGGTGGACGGCCGCGGCGCAGGACCCCAAGCCGCACCGCGACGCGCTGCTCCTGCGCCTGCGCGCCGCGGCCGTCGTCGGCACCGCGGGTCTGGAGTCCGACCTGCGCCGCCATCTCGACCTGCACCGGCTGCAGTTGGCCGAGTACGAACAGATCGAGCAGCGCGACTTCCCGCCCGGCCACGACAGCGCGCAGGCCAGGCTGCAGCACCTGGTCCTGCGCGCGGGCATCGAACTGGAGACCTTCTGGACGCAGTGGCTCACCGAGGCCCTGGCGGAACTGCCCGCTCTCCAAGAGGGGCTCGGCCAGGGCCAGTCCGACGGATCGGATGCCTAGGGCCTGTCCGGCGGATCGAGTTCCCTAGAGCCGGTAGGGCTTCGAGCGGCGGCGCAGGAACCAGGCGGTGGCCAGGGCGCCCGCTCCCACCAGGGTTCCTCCGGCGATCAGCGTGAGCGTGCCGTAGTCCTTCGTGGCGCCGCCCACGCCGCCCATGACACCCCGCGACGGCGTGGCCGTGGCGGAGACCGTGGGAGTGGACACGGGGGTCACGATGACCGACTGGGTGCCCGCGGTGCTGTTGTCCGCGCAGCGGACGATGACGGTGTAGGTGCCCGCGCTCACGCTCGACCAGGCCGCCGACTGAAGGTTGCTCGTCCCGGACAGTGACACCTGGCGGCCCTGTGCGAAGGTCGCCTGGCTGCTGTTCAGGAGTGAGGCCGTGCCCCAGTTGCCGTTGACCTGCGTGCAGGCGCTGGTCGTGACGGAGACCGTGGACCCGGTGGTGCTCACGGAGATCCCCGGGCCGGCGGCAGCCGGCGTGGCGGTCAGGGCGAGCGGCAGCGCGGCGGCTGCCACGGTCAGGCCGGAGCGGAGCAGAAGCTGAGTAGTGTCCATGGACCTGTTCCTCCGGCGGCACGGTTGGCGGTACATCCCTTGCGCCGCCGAGGATCGGGAACGCCCGTGCTGCCCTCAACGGGAAGCCAACGTGCCCACGGCCCGTCCCGCATGCGGACGGCGTCCGGTCGGGTGACGCGTTCCGTCGTCCGGCCGCGGTGGGAGCGGAGGCGGTAGCGGTTGTCACGGCCGCGGGGTGGCCCCCGTGGTCACCGTCCGCTCCGCGGAGAAGCCTCCCCAGGTGCCGTCCGGCAGCTTCGCCCGGATCCGCACCCGATGGCTGACGCCGGCCTCCCGTCCCAGGTAGAAGACGTACGTCGCCCGGTCGCGCGGCGCGGACCCGCCGAACACCAGCGAGGTGGCGGGGCGGCCGTCGAGGTGGACCTGGTACTCCGTGACCGTCCCGCCGGTGCGTGGCGGCACCCAGGCGAGGTCGAGGTGGTACGCCCCGTCGGCGTGCCGGGTCGTCGCCTCGAAGCCGGTGGGAGCCGTGTCCCGCCCGTCGTCGGTGCCCGCTGTGGTGAGGCGCAGCGGAGCGCCGGCGGGGGAGACGTTGTCGGCCGCGTCCCTCGCCCGCACGGTGAAGGAGTAGCGGGTGCCCGGACGCAGCCCCGTGACCACGGTCGCCGTCTGGTTCCCGCCCACACTGTGGATCTTCGTGGTGCCCTGGTGGATGTCGTACGACGCCACGGCCCGGTCGTCCGTCGAGGCGGCCCAGGACAGCTGGACCGCCCGGCTTCCGGCCGCTCGGCCCCGCAGACTGCCCGGCCGCGTCGGGGCCGAGCGGTCCGCCGCCACGACCGTCGGAGTCGTCGCCCGCACCTCCTGGCTGCGGGGCCCGAGGCGCCCCTCGGTGTCTCTCGCCCGCACGGTGAAGACGTACACGGTGGACGGCCTGAGCCTGGTGACGTCGACCATGTGCCGCGAACCCGGTATTTCCTGGACCTTGGTGGTGTCGCGATACACCTCATAGGCGCCGACGCCGGGGCCGGCATCCGCCGACAGCGCGTTCCACATGACGTGCACGCTCGTCGCACTGCCGGCGGTGGCGGTGACGCCCGTCGGTGCCGCGGGCGGCCGGCCGCTCTCGCCGTCGGCCGTCCCGTCCCCTCCGCAGGACACGATCAGCGCGAGCGCTCCGCAGAGCGTGAGGCGACGGGGCAGGGAAGCGGGGACGGGAACGCGTCGCACGGCTGTCTCCCGGAGGGCCTGGCGGGTATTGGTCCGGACCAATATCGCGCGCTGGCGTGAGCACATCAAGAGGGCGGGTGGGGCGGGCGGCATTCGGCGACCGCCCGCCGGCGGCCGTCCTCGGGGGTGTCGGCGACGGCCCCTCGGACGTTTCGTATGCTGAACGCCCTCGCGGCTGAACTCCCCCTGCAGAGTGGGCGGTTCACGCCGCCGCGCGGGCCGCTGTCGTCGCTGATCCCGCGCCGGCGCGGGCGGCCGGGAGGCCGGAGTCCTTCGGGGACCCGGGCTCCCGGCCCTTGTCGGCCACTCGAAGACGTGCTCCGTCCGGCCCCCCAACGGTGGCCGCGTGATCGACACGGCGTCAGATTGGGCTGAGTGTCCGTCAACGCCTCCCAGGAGGTTCTTATCGTGCGTGCCCAGTCACTGACGCTGGCCGCGGCAGGCGCCGCCCTCCTCGCCCCGACGGCACCGCCCGCCACCACGCCGGTCGCGGTGCCCGCCGCCGAGCCCCGCGTCGTCCGGGAGGAGCGGGTGTCGCGGAGCGCGGGCGACGTCCGAGCCGCCGACCTGCTGGCAAAGGTGCGTGACTGCGTCCCCGTCTCCCGCGGCCGCTACCGCAGCGACGACGGCAGGCCCGCGAGCACACCCGTCTGCGGCACCCGGGACGCCGTGTTCTGGCGGGCCGACCTCGACATCGACTGCGACGGCCGGGCCGGCCGCCGCTGCAACCGCCGCAGCGACCCGCTCTTCTCCAACGCCACGGCCTATCCGCAGTCCGACGGCCGACACCTGGACGCCGAACGGCTCCCGTACATCGTGGTGCCCGGCCCGAGCCGCATCTGGAACCACGGCGACGACGGAGTGCGCGGCGGATCGGTCGCGGCCGTCGTCCACCGCGACCGCGTGCGCTACGCGGTGGTCGGCGACGTCGGCCCGCGCGACCTCATCGGGGAGGCGTCCTACGCCACCGCCAAGGCCCTCGGTATCCGCCCCGACCCGCGTGCCGGCGGCACCGACTCCGGCGTCACCTACATCGTGTTCAAGGACACGCGGGTGGCGCCCATCGAGAACCACGCGGCCGCCGTGATGGTCGGGGAGCGGCTGGCGCGGCAGTTCGTCCGCAGTCGGTGACGGCCCGTCTCCGCGGTCCGTGCGGACCGGTGACCGTCTCGCGACCCGGTGCCCACCCGGCGGTGCGTCGTCAGACCGCGGACCAGCCGTCGTCGACCGGCAGGATCACGCCGTTGATGTTGCTCGCCGCGTCCGAGGCGAGGAACACGATGGCGGCGGCCTGCTCCTCGGGCCGGGCGACGCGGCCGAGGTTGACGAAGTGCGGGCCGAGCGCCGTCGGCCCGTGGGCACCCTGCTCGACGTCCACGACGATGTGGGTCGCCGTACCGCCCGGCGCGATGGCGTTGGCCCGGATGCCCTGCTTGCGGTACATGACCGCGAGGTTCTTCGTCAGCCCCACCATCCCGTGCTTCGAGGCCGTGTACGCGGCGCCCGCCGCGCTGCCGCGCAGGCCCGCCTCGGAGGCGGTGTTCACGATGGAGCCCTTGCCGGCCGCCAGCATGTGCGGCAGTACCGCGCGGGTGAGCAGGAAGGGCGCGGTGAGGTTGACCCGGATGACCCGCTCCCACTCCGCGTCGCTCACGTCCGCGAGCGCCGACATGCGGTCCATGATCCCGGCGTTGTTCACCAGGACGTCGACCCCGCCGAAGCGCTCCACGGCGGCCGTGGTCACCTGGTCGACGACGGCCTGCTCGCTCAGATCGCCGGTGACGGCGACCGCGCTCCCGCCCGCCCGCTCGATCTCCTCGACCGCCTGCTGAGCGCCCTCGGCGTTGAGGTCCGCCACCACGACGCGCGCACCCTGCGCGGCGAAGGCCAGTGCGGCGGCCCGTCCGATGCCCGAGCCCGCCCCGGTGACGATGACGCTGCGTCCGTCGAATCCGCCGACCATGTGGGGCTCCTGTCAGTTGTTTCGAAGGTGAGCTGCCCGGTGCGTCCTCACCCTACGACTTCATGTCCGTGAGTGACATAAACTCGGCGCAGAGAATCCCGGAGAGGGACCGCCACCCAGCCGGAGGTACCGATGACCGCCCCTGGCGTCCGCACGGGACGACCGCCCCTGACCGAGGAGCGCAAGGCCGAGATCAGGCTGGAGATCGCCCGGGCCGCGGTGGACCTGTTCGTCGCCCAGGGCGTCACGGCGACCACCGGTGAGCAGATCGGACAGGCGGTCGGCGTCTCGGCGCGGACCGTGTGGCGCTACTTCCCGAGCAAGGAGAGCTGCGTCCGGCCACTGTTCTCCCAGGGCATCGACGTGATCGCCGCCTGTCTGCGGGACCGGCTCCCGGGTCAGCCGCTGGAGGAACTCTTCGACCGGACGCTCGCGAAGGAGCTCGGTCCGGTCGGCGGCCCCGCCCGCGCCACCGTCGGCGCCCTCGTCCGGCTCACCCGCACCGAGCCCGGACTGCGCGCCGTCTGGCTCCGGACGTACGACGAGGCCGAGCCGGCGTTCGCCCGCGCACTGGCCGACCGGGCCGGGCTCGCCCCCGAGGACCTGCGGCCGACGATCCGTGCGGCGATGTTCAACGCGGCCCTGCGCGCCGCGGTCGAGCACCACGCCTGGCGCACCGCCGACCCGTCGGCCGACCCCGGGACCGCGGAGACCGAGCTGGTGACCACGCTGCGCTCGGCCCTCGCCGTCGCGGCCGAAGGGGTCCTCTAGTAGTGCTTCGTTAGGTCTTTGCGTTCTCACTGATCAAGAGCATGTTGGGAGTGTGGACAAGCATGAAGTGAACCGATTACGGGCTGCGTTG